>JBCBDH010000489.1:0-5221 GCA_038529855.1 Bacteroidota bacterium
GTTTTGTACAATCGACCGATCAAATGATCGAGCTGTGGCGGGATAATAATAATTGTTCTATAGCAGTTGATTCTACAGACTTGCCCGATATTGATCCCAGCGATAATTCGACCATTCGCAAATACATTTATGGAGACTGCTCCGCAGATACTGAAATTGTATTGTACAAGGTGTTTAATGGTGGACACAATTTACCTGGTGGAGCTATACAGGGGCCACTGTCTGGAAATGTCAACAGGGATATTAATGGAAGTGTAGAAATTTGGCGTTTTTTTGATCAACAGACCCAAACGGTCCTGACTTCTACTTCAACTGTCCCTAAACTTCCCTTCGATATCTCCATCTATCCAAACCCTACTGCTGGTTGGCTCCATGTCCAAATGTCTGGTGATTATTCTATTGAAATTTTTAATGCAGTGGGGCAAAGCTTGGTCTATTCCTCCAATAGGGCAGAGGTATTGGATTTGAGCCCATTACCAGATGGTTTATACTACCTAAAAGTGGCTAATAATCGAGGAGAGGTCACCCAAAAAGTAGTGAAAAGATCTAGTCAATTTTAGTTGCTCAAAAAAGCCTTTCCTTCTTTTTATTTGGCTATTTTTAGCATGGATTGAATTAAACTTGCTTAGCTGGCATTGTGTTTTATTTAATTTTAATTTTTTGCGTTTTTGCCAAATTTTATTATTTATAAATGGTGTTTTTATTGTAAATGACAGAATAAAATTTGGTAAATAATTTTGATTTACTGAACTAATCCATCTACATTTGCGTTCTAATTATTAGATGGGATAAGTATACAAACCATGTGGAAACAGCTCCCTAAAATCAAACATGCCGAAAGCGGCTGTTTTTTCCTAATTGCTGGGCCTTGTGCCATAGAAGGAGAAACAATTGCGCTCCAAATAGCAGAAGCCCTTTGTCAAATCAGCGAACGATTACAAATCCCGCTGATTTTTAAAGGCTCCTATCGAAAAGCCAATCGCTCTCGCCTCGATTCCTTCACTGGAATTGGGGATGAAAAGGCCCTTTCTATCCTTCGAAAAGTTGGAGAAACCTTTGACATACCAACGACCACTGATATTCACACTGAAGAAGAGGCCGCTATGGCTGCTGCCTATGTCGATGTGCTTCAAATTCCTGCCTTCCTCTGCCGCCAAACCAATCTTTTGGTAGCCGCCGCACAGACGGGAAAGACGGTGAATATTAAAAAGGGTCAATTCATGGGGCCACAAGCCATGCAATATGCTCAACAGAAAGTTTTGCAGTCGGGTAATGAACAAGTGATGCTGACGGAGCGTGGAACGACTTTTGGCTATCAGGATTTAGTGGTCGACTTTCGATCTATTCCCGAAATGAAACGCTTTGGGGCAGATGTAGTACTGGATTGTACCCATTCTTTGCAACGCCCTAATCAACAAAGCGGAGTAACGGGGGGACAACCCGAGTTGATCGAAACCATTGCCAAAGCAGGGGTCGCTGTAGGGGTAGATGGACTTTTTATGGAGACCCATCCTAGTCCCGCTCAAGCCAAATCAGATGGCGCTAATATGCTGCCATTAGACCAGCTGGAAGGCATGATGAAGAAATTGATTAGAATTCGGCAAGTATTATAAAGTTCAAAATTAAATATTGAATTTGATATTGCCTGTTATTAAAATATTTTGTAAATTAAAGAAAATACCAAAGGAGGTATAATTATGAAAAACCTCAGAATCGTTTTAATCCTAGTCCTTATTGCCAGCGTCGCTTCGCTCAGCTTTGGTCAAACGGCCGAGAAAGTGTTGGTCAAATCCTTTAACCTAAAAGGTAAAGACGTCATCGTCTTGGATTTAGAAGGAGAGGTGGAAGTCCAGCAGTGGAAAAACGACATCATGCGTGTCCAAATGACTGTTGCACTCACCAACCGAAACAGCACGACGCTCAAATCGCTGATCAGAGCAGGCCGCTATAATCTTAAGTCTAAAGTGGATAACGACGCTTGCGTTGTCTATGCACCTGGGATGCAAAGAGATATACGGATCAAAGGACAAGAACTTAAAGAAAACATCAGCTTTGTTGTTTATGCACCTGAGAATGTGATTGTTAAAGTGGGTACAGAAACCTCAGCTGCCAAGACCTCTGCTGATCAAATGCCATCTACTCTGTAACATTAGTGTTTGTTGAAGCATTTGAAGGGTATAATGCGACTATGTCGTTTTATACCCTTTTTATTTTAGTAAAAAACCAATATATTGCGTTCCTGACGCGTTATTTAACAGAACTTAGGCCCCTTACAAGTTAGGCGCATCAATAAGAACACAACACTAACGCTAAAACAAACACTGATGAAGAAGACGCTTTTCTTTGCATTCTGCTGCTTGTTATTTATGCCAATAGCAGAGGCGCAACTTGAAAAAGTCCTCCACCAAACCTTCGAAGTAGAAGGTATTTCCAACATTTCCTTAGATATCGCTGGCGAATTGGAAATTGTCAAATGGGCAGGTAATACCATTTTGGCAGAAACAAATGTCCAGTTGTACGATGCTTCTCCCAGTGTCATGCGTTTTGTTCTAGACAAAGGCCGCTACGATATCCTCGCCAACGACAAAGCCGACGATTTTAAGATCTTTTCTAAAAATGGCGAACGTGCCACCATCAATACCAAGCAGGGGCAGGTTTACGAGATGATCAAAGTACGCATTTTCGTCCCTGAAGATTTCGAAATCGTCGACAATACAAGCCTCCAACGCCCTTCCCCTGATCAACCTGTAACCAGTAAAAACGACTGATCGCTCCCCCTGTGGTGGGATTTGACAAGCCCATAAGTAAAGGAACTGTAAAGGTGGTGGTAAGGTTGTTTGTCAAATGTATCAGCTAGAGAGATAGAGATCGCTTCGCTGCGAGATGCGAGATCGTGGCTTTTCAAGCCACTGCGAGACCGCTTCGCTGCGAGATGGAAGAGTGGGGATGGCTGCTTTGCAGCTAAGTGATCCTCCAGTTAGTTGGGCGAATTTCTGGTATATCACTCTTGTAGTGCTGCGTTTTTCTATCGCTGTGCTCTCATTGCTGTGTTCCCATATCGCTGTGTTTTCACAGCGTCAGTGTTTTCACAGCGTCAGTGTTTTCACAGCGCCGCGTTCTCACAGCGCCGCGTTCTCACAGCGCCGCGTTCTCACAGCGTCAGCGTTCTCACAGCGTCAGCGTTCTCACAGCGTCAGCGTTCTCACAGCGTCAGCGTTCTCACAACGAAGCGTTCCCACATTCCAAGCCTTAAAACTTTGCAGTCTCCCAAAGTCCAGCTAAGTTTGCAGTCTTATGATGGAGCATACTGAGCTGAAATTACTTCCCCGTGATGCCGCTGATTCGCAGATTATTGCCAGAAAATTAGCAGGTGCCCTTCGACTGAAAGAGGAGGAAGTAGTTGATTGGAAAATAAAGCGGCGGTCGATAGATGCTAGAGGACGTCGACCTTATATTCGCTTGCGTATCGCCTACAGTACCAAAGCACCTTTTAGTTCAGAGCCTGCTTTATTGGAGCAACTGAAAAATGTCGAAGAAGCGGTCTCCGCCATTGTCGTAGGGGCGGGGCCTGCTGGATATTTCGCTGCGCTCGAACTCATCGAACAGGGCATTCGTCCCGTGCTGTTTGATCGTGGGAAAGATGTTCGGGCTCGTCGCCGTGATTTAAAAGCGATCCAGCAATTTGGCGAAGTAAATCCCCATTCCAATTATTGTTTTGGAGAGGGTGGGGCAGGGACCTATTCTGATGGAAAGCTCTATACCCGTTCGCATAAACGCGGTAATATTGAGAAAGCCTTGCGATTATTAGTTGAACATGGGGCTTCTTCTGATATCTTAATTGATGCACATCCACATATTGGTTCCAATAAACTGCCTAAGATTGTGGCCAATATCCGCGCAACCATAGAAGAATACGGGGGGCAAGTTCATTTCAATGCCCATGTGACGGATTTGATTATTGAGAAAGGAGAGATAAAGGGGATCATAGTAGGGGAAGAAGAACATCGTGCCTCAGCTGTCATTTTAGCAACAGGGCACTCTGCGAGGGACATGTACGAGCTATTGGACCGAAAAAAGATACGTCTAGAGGCCAAACCCTTTGCCCTTGGCGTTCGGATTGAACATCCACAACCCCTAATTGATCGGGCGCAGTATGGACAAAGGCGAAGAGAAAAGCACCTACCAGCTTCTAGCTATCGCTTAGCTTGTCAAATTGGAGAGCGAGGCGTTTTTTCCTTTTGTATGTGTCCTGGCGGATTGGTGGTTCCAGCAGCAACAGCTCCTGGCGAAATTGTCGTCAATGGTATGTCTTTGTCCCGCCGCGATTCTCCTTATGCCAATTCTGGGACAGTAGTGGCTGTAGAGATGGAGGATTTAAAGGCTTATCAACAGCATGGTGTGTTTGCAGGCATTGCGCTTCAAAAAGCAGTTGAGCAACATATTTTTGCTGCTGGAGATGGCAGTCAAAAGGCACCAGCACAACGCCTACCTGATTTTGTAAAAGGGAAAATTTCCAAAGATCTTCCTGATAGTTCTTACATCCCTGGTTTATATCCTGCCCCCTTGCACGATTTACTCCCTCCAATGATTAGTCAAAAACTTAGGGCAGGGGTCAGTCGTTTTGGTCGTATGATGAAAGGTTATTTTACAGAAGAAGCCAATGTCATAGGGACGGAAAGCCGAACCAGTTCTCCTATTCGGATACCTCGAAATTCCAGCACCCTAATGCACGATCAGGTCAGCGGTTTATTTCCTTGTGGGGAAGGGGCTGGTTTTGCTGGAGGTATTATATCCGCGGCTATGGATGGACAAAACGTAGCTAAGGCGGTCGCCCTGTTTTTAAGAGATTAAAGTTTGGGGATAATTGATTATTTTGAGCCGCCGCTAAAAGAAATAAAACCAAATAGATGAAGAATGTCATTGATCTGATTGCACGTGTGTTGATCGCTTTTATTTTTCTATATGAAGCCTATGACTCCATCTTTTATTTTAAAGCAACCAAACAAAAGATGACCAGCTATGGATTGACCTGGAATCAGGACTTTCTATTGCTAGGCGCCATCTTTTTACTGCTACTTGGTGGAATATTAATCCTTATCGGTTATCGGTCCTCCTTTGGTGCTTTACTGCTTTTGATTTACTGGATTCCCGTTACCTTCATCGTACATTCTTGGTGGAATGATCCGCCTGGCGAGCAGCGTTTACAAGCCATTATGTTTAT
>JBCBDH010000490.1:0-5215 GCA_038529855.1 Bacteroidota bacterium
GTCATCGAATCCACCAATCGCACTATCCTATCTGGTTTCCTTATGGACTTTGGTACCATGGCTTTTCCCTATGGAACGGATAATGAGTTGATCGACGGTTCTGAGGTATTTACCCTAAAGGCAGAAGCTTGCTCCATGGATAATTATGCACTGAGACATGTTGACGCGGTGGTTGGTAAACCTACCGTTGTTGCGGGCATCCCCTGCCCACCTTATTGGGTTCCTGGCTTGACCAATGGCATTACCAATATCATCTATCAAGAGATGCTTCGTAGACCTCGTCGTTTTGCTAAAAGTCTAGAGTTAAAATTTAATATTGAAAATAATGAGCAATTCGATAAAAAAATTAGAGAAAGCTGGGTTAAATTTGCTATTGGTTTAGGACGTGCATTTAAACAAGAGTTAGCCAAAAGTCAGTCTTCCAATCAAGGATTGGTACACACCAAACCTGGGCTCTCCACTTCCAATACTAAGGTGGTAAGCAAAGGAGGGGTTAAAAGCAATTCAAGCAAAACCAATAAACGCTCTGCGCGAAGAAAGGTGACGGCAAAATAAGGAAGCAATGGCTAACAAAACCTGAACAACAGGTTATTTACTTAATCTTAAGCCTTGCAAAATTCACGACACTGCCCAATGAAGCCCCCCACTTTCCTTCACTTTATCTGTTTGGTTTTTTGGTCTTGGGGCATCCTATCCAGTCCTTCCCACGCACAAGAGGTACTCAACTACAACTTTGACCGAGGAATTGACGACAGGTATAACATGTACATCTACAAAGCCAGCGATGGCTATGTATGGGTCAGCTCAAGTAGCAAAGGTGCCTATCGCTTTAATGGGCTGGCCTTTGAGCAATTCCCAAGAGGACGTACCATCAACCTTAATATTCAAAGTAATTTTTATGAGGCGAGCAATCGAGATATTTGGTTTGCCTCTGAACATCAACTTCATCAATACCAAGCAGAGGTCGATAAGGTATTTTCGCGGTTTGTAAAAGATGGTTCCGACAAGCAATTGTCGGGACCTCGTCCCTTTTATCTAGATACCCTGAGGAATGAACTTTGGCTGCGGGCTGATGGCCGCTTGGGAATTCTCGATCTCAATCAGCCAGATTCTGCCATCCAGTTTTTAAGTACGGATACAACGATGGGATATGGTTTTACGGTGAGAATAGATACTGCAAACCAGGTTCAGTCCATTTATGCTTACCCTTGGCTCTATCAACCAGGCTTTGAGATTTGGTCAAGAAAAAGGGAAGACCAGTGGTCGAAAAAAAACATTCCCTACCTCAAAGACCAAGAGCAAGACAGCCTCCCCCACATCACCAAAATATTGATTGAGGATGAACAAAAGCTCTGGCTGATGAGCGCAGAGGGATTATTGTCTTATCATTTGACCGCTCCTCAAAAGAGCCAGCGCATTCTCCACCCCAAGATTAGCGAATACTACTGCAATGGTGGCACCTTTTACGATACAAACCAAATATGGATCAGTACACGCCGCAATGGTATCTTGCAATATGATCCTATCAATGACGCTTTTCTTCCTACAGCATTTACTGATGAGGTCCTTACGGATGCTTCCCTATTTGATTTATTGATAGATGATGAAGAAACGCTTTGGCTAGGTCAGACCAAAAAAGGTATCTATCAATCTGATCACAGCCAAAGGAACTTTAGGCATCCCTTCGATGCACTAAACCTAGGCCCAAAGATTTCTTTTTTATTAGAAGATCAAGAGGAAAACATCTGGGCAGCCAGCCAGTCAGAAGGCTTGTTTATTTTTAATCAGGAAGGGGAGCTAATCGAGAAGTATCCCTTTGATCAAGGCTTTATTCCATCCAAGTCGCTTCACCATATGAGTATGGATCGGGAAGGGCGAATTTGGTGTATGAGCGAAAAGCGAATTTATCGCTTTGAGGACAAGCGCTGGCATTGGATACATGAACAGCAGCAAAACGAGCGACTGCTTTCCATACTTCATCATTCTTCTGGACAACATTTCGTCTCTACCAGTGGGGGGATTAGGCTCTTTGACGAAAAGGCGAGCGGTAGGGAGCGGATGGGATGGGCCAAAGACTTCAGGGATCATAAGCAATTGCATTCCGTGCAGCTGTACGAAAGCCAAAATGGACTGACCCTTGTCCCCCGAATCAATCAGAAATTAGAAGTCTACAGAAATTCCGCTGATAAGCTGATCTATGAAAATGAGATTCCTATAGAAGCAGACTTTTTTCACTTTTCCGAAAATAAAAATGGCGACACCCTTTGGGTAGGGACCAGCCAGGGATTACTTTATGTCGATCTTAAGCGCTACAGCTATGGCTTTCTTTTTTCCGATCCCCTTGCTTTGGGAAAACGCATTGTTTATGGGGCGGTCTCTGATGAGCAAGGGCATCTTTGGGTCAGTGGTAGCGAAGGACTCTTTCACATTAAAGACAAGATGCTCTACCAGTTTCCCGCTGAAAATGGCTTGAATAGCGATCGCTTCTCGGAAAAGGCCCGACTTTTTAGTGCTGATCAAAAAGTATGGATGGGGACGGATCGCGGATTGATCGTTTTTGATCCAAAGGAGACGAATGCTTGGCCCTATCTGCCAAAACTACACTTAGAGCAAGTATGGATCGATCAGGACTCTGTTCCTTACCGAATCAATGTGGAAAAAATACAGAACCTAAACTTGGCCTATTATGCCAAAGACCTTGCCCTTAAAGTAGTCGCTGTAGGTAATTATTTGCCTGAGCTATCCACCATACAGTATCGTTGGGACCCTGCTGAGCAGTGGAAGGAAATCAAAAATGGAGAAATCCTTGAATTCTCCGCCAAGCATTTACCCAAAGGCAAATCGCAATTGGAACTAAGGGCCGCCAATGCCAATCGGGGTCCATTTACCCCCTCCTTAATTATTCCAATCTTCAAGCGCGTTCCGATTTGGGAAAATGCCTGGTTTTGGTTAATCCTAGCGGTGATCGCGATCTCAGGCACCTATCTGGGTTCTTTCTTGTATACCAAAAATCGCTTCAAAAGACAATTAGAAGCCCAGGAGCAATTATTTAAAGAAAGACTTCGAATCGCAGAGGACCTGCACGACGATATTGGCTCTTCTCTCAAAAGCGTTCACATCCTTTCCATCCTAGCCAAGCAAAAGGTAGAAGACCCCGACCATCCCATACTCCCCATCATCGACCGAATGGAGGAGGAAATCCAATCCAGCTCCAATTCGCTCAGCGAAATCATTTGGAACATCAACACCCAAGATCGCTCCCTCAGCGACTTCTTTGCCACCATTCGCCGAACAGCCAGCGAAGTATTTGAAGCCAATGACATAGACGGCGAGGTCTTATTTCCCAAAAACCTCGATCAACTACAACTCGATATTGACAAACAAAGACAACTATTTCTCTTTTTTAAAGAAGCCATTAACAACATCGCCAAACACGCTCAGTGCAGCAAGGCCCACATCGAGATCATTAGACAGACAGAAGGGCTCTACATCCAGATCAGCGATAATGGGATTGGCTTCAATCAAGATCATGTACAGCACAAAGGCAATGGCTTGCGCAATATGACAGAACGCATGGTAAGTAAACTCAATGGAGAGCTGACCATCAGTACCTTACCTGATAATGGTACACTGCTGACCGCTAAATTGCCTATCACAGAAAATGGGGATTGATAAAACTTTAAAAACTATGGAAATTAGTTGTTATCAAGAACGTCAAAATACAATTTATGAAAATTATCATTTATGAAGATGACGATAAATTACGTCAATCTTTAGCCCTGCTTATTGAAGGTACTTCCGATTGTACCGTGGTGGGCGCCTTCCCCAATTGCAGCAGAGTAGAAGAAGAAGTGAGTCAACTGCAACCCGATATCGTACTTATGGACATTGACATGCCTCAGGTGGATGGTATAGAAGGAGTCCGTCGAATAAAAGCAAAAAATACAGCGGTCAAAGTGCTTATGCATACCATTTTTGATGACAATAAAAAACTCTTTGCTTGCCTACAAGCTGGAGCGGACGGCTATTTATTAAAAAAGGCCAGTCCCATTCAGCTACTAGAAGCCCTGAAAGATATCTACACTGGAGGTGCCCCCATGTCTCCAGGAATTGCCCGCCAAGTACTGACCACTTTTCACAAAAATCCCACTAATAACTATGCACTGACCAAACGCGAACTCGAAATTTTACAATTGCTAACAGAAGGATATACCTATAAGGCCATTGCTGACCGCTGTAGCATCTCTATGGATACCGTTTCCACTCACCTTAGGAATATTTACAAAAAACTACATGTCAGTGGTGGACCTGCCGCTGCTGCCAAAGCCATTCGAGAAGGCTTGGTTGACTGAGTTAAAAATCACAGAAAATGGGGATTGTCTCCTAAAAATTTTTACAAGAAATTAGCTCAGGTATAACTGCTACAGCATCTTTTCCCATGAACTTCTCCAGGGTAGCGCTCCTGGAATATCCCAATCACCGCCGCTAAAGCGGCTTGTTCTATACTACCACGGGCTAAGCCCCAGGAATTCTTTGTATAAAAACGCTAAGAAAAATACAATGACGCTTGTTACATTTCCTTATTCCCCCAAGAGCCTATTCGGTACTTGATCGTTGAGGGAAAAGCCATCAACCAAACAAAGCTCAAAGGCTTTACCTATTCGCGAGCATTTCCGAACACGCTCTTAATGCTGTTTAACCCGGTAGGACCCAATGGTTCTATCGGTTTTTTTGTGGCATTATCTGGTCTGAGCATATCCATTTGGCCGCTACCAATCATCATCAATTCCTTCTTCTAAAAATTTCACTAGGCCCTTGATGTAGCTTTTTAACTGTTTTTCTGTCCTGTTGATTAAGCCTTTTTTACCGATATAGGGAAGTTCTAACTTCATGGGGCCCTGAATGTCTGAATTGGGATTAGAAGTCGTATAGACAAATTGGTTACAGGTAAGTCGGAATTTACCTTCTTTGACATCTATTCTAGTAAGAAAGGACATATCGCCAGGTGTCATCATCCCTCCTATGGTAACTGCATCGTAATAAATCAGGCTTTTACTCTTTTCGGATTCAATCAATTGTATGCCCTCTATGCCTTTCATAATCAACCACAGATTGATTTTGTCCAATAGGGTTTCACTCGTCAGGTCTACTTTGGTGATACTTTGCCACTCGTAGATATCCTGATCGTTTCGTTCAATATTTGATTGGCCAACAG
>JBCBDH010000491.1:0-5206 GCA_038529855.1 Bacteroidota bacterium
GTAGAAATAGGCTTAGTAAAAGTCGAAAATGTAGACATGCTCAACAAGCTCGAAGTGCTCCCCAATCCAACTGCCGATCACGCCTTCCTCAATGTTGAATTCGACTATGCGGTCGATCTGGAAATCCTACTAATTGATGGAACTGGCAAATTACTGGACAGCTATCGCGAGCAACAAATCCAGCAATTGGCCCATCGGATGGATATGCGCACCTACCCCAACGGCATCTACTTTGTACAGATTAATTACGACAATTATACCTTGTCTTATAAATTAGTGGTGAATCATTAGCATTCGAACTGCTCAAACAGTATTTCGCCTGGTCTTCCATCTTTTGGAGGAACGATCTTTTAAGTAGTCCTTCAGGCTGGATTTGAACTTGCCTGTAAACTTCATGGTACTTATATCTTCTAATTACCAAACGCGGGTAGCCCTGTCGGACTGACTCCCTGCGAGGAGAGTGCTAACGACGCAGGGTCAGTCCGACAGTCTGCGCGACAGGCATAGTCCAAAACTCCAATGAGCTTATATATTATTAATGTATGCAACTTTCAGTTCGATGGAAGACTAAAGGACAGTTGGCGCGAATCTGCGCGAATACCAATAAAATATTTTACCTTATAAAGTGCTGATAGATAGTGATTTATGCTTTTTGAATTCACCTTTTTGAAAAAAAGTCTTCTAGATTTTATGGAATTTGGGTGTCTCCTGCGTCCTATAGGTGGAATTCCAGTTCAATTGAACTCCCACAGGTTGTTTAGAAAACTTTGCGGCCATAGACGGTCCTCAGAGAATGGCGGAGCTTTGTGCCTGGTTTTTTGATGAGGATTTTGGCTGGCGGAGGAGGCTTGTGGGAGGGCCCACCCAAAAAAATGCCCAAGCCCTACCCTCCATAAACCATCCCCAAAAAAACCTAAAACGCCCTCTTGGAGTTCAAACAAAGTATTTGCTGCTACTTATCCTGTTCTCTATTTCTCATGACTCATTGTACGATACTTAAGATAGGCTCGTCTGGCTTGTTCCCAATCCACTCGTAATACTAAAAAGGATTTCGGATTGGTTTGAACTCCCAAAGCACTTTCCAAGGCTTACAATAACCCCAATCCCCCTTACATCTTCTCCCCAAACCCCCTCGCCGCTCTCCCAACAGTCTCCTCTACTTCTACCTTTTGATCGTAATAACTAAACTGCTGAAAAGGGGATTCCAAGTCCGTTTCCATCCAATACAACTCCTTTTCCGCACTCCCAATGCGCTCAAAATAATGCTTAGTGTATTGAGGGAGGACCGCCCCGTCAGAATGGATCATCAACACAGGGTATTGGAGGTCAGGAGCAGTGGGCATGGGGTCAGTGCTTAGCCAATCTTCCCAAGACATGAGGGCAAAGCGATCGGCACTCCATTCGATATCATCATTTAAACACCTTATCCTCCAAATAGGTCTCCGTTTGTTCAAAAATATCAAATAGGGGTCGAGCGGATTTGGTGATTTTGCCAATCATGATTGCTCCTTCAAAAGCCGCAAATAAGAAGAGGGCTTCTTTTTGGGGATCGATCTTTTCCTGGAATAAGCCCATCGCTATGCCCTCTGCGAAGATCGCCTTCAATAGATCGAAAACCTCTTTGATACAGTCTTGAACGAGTTTTTGAAAAGACTGGTCCGTATCGTCAAATTCAATAGCCGTGTTTAGAATGGGGCAGCCTCCAGGGATGCTGGGGTGAATGACCATTTGTCGGTAGTTCTCGATAATACGCAGTAGCTTCTCTTTGGGATTGAGATTGGGGGCAAGTATTAAATTGGGCTTGATGAGGCTTTCGTAATTGTGTAGAAAAACAGCCTTGGCCAAATCCATCTTGCTGTCAAAATGGCGATAGATGCCTCCCATTTGATAGCCTGTTGCATCAATGATCATTTGCATCTTCGTGCCCGCATAGCCGTGGATGTTGAAAACAGGAGCTGATTTCTCAATGATTTCCCGTTTGGTTTTAGCGGCATTTCTTGTCGTTCTCTTCATTAAAGCAGTTTAATAACTATACCATTAAGTCAATAAAAATAAGAAAGTATTTGCTCTCTTAAAAGATTAAATCTATTTTGAGAGTAAATACTCTCTTAAATAATTCGTCTATGTCCACCAATACCCATCCCACTGCCTGTATCCTTTGTTCTCAAAACTGTGGTATTCTCATCGAGCAGGATGAGCAGGGGGAATATATCAAAATCACTGGAGATAAACGCCATCCTATATCAGAAGGTTATTTGTGTCAAAAGGCTGCTCGTCTGAATTACTATCAAAAACAAAAACGTCTGACGCAACCACTTCGAAGAAAGGAAGATGGCACATTTGAGGAAGTATCCTGGGAGCTTGCCATCAAAGAAATTGCACAGAAATTGCGATTTGTCCGCGATACCTTTGGTGGGACGAGTATTGCTTATGTTGGAGGGGGAGGGCAGGGTAATCACCTTGGAGGCGTTTATGGTGCTATGCTTAGAACGGCTTGTGATACGCCTTATGTATACACGGCTTTGGCGCAGGAGAAGACAGGCAACTTTTGGGTCAATGGCCATTTGTTTGGTCGCCAGAATACCAACTATTGCGAGCCTGTTGGAGAGGCGGAGTACGTTATGATCATTGGAGCCAATCCAGTGCAAGCCCACGGCATCCCCAAGGCTCGACCTACGATTAATGAGCTTTCCCGCAATCCCAATAAGACCTTGGTTGTTGTCGATCCAAGGCGTTCAGAAACAGCCAAAAAAGCTGACCTCTTTTTGCAGGTCAAACCTGGAAGAGATGCTTATTTATTATCAGCTATGTTGGCCTATATTGTCCAAAATAATTTGGAGGATCATACCTTTATTCAAGAGCGGACTACTGGTTTTGAACAAATTAAACCCCATTTCCAAGAAATTTCTATTGCACAATACGCTGAAATTTGTGGTGTCGATCAATCGCTTATTATCCAAGTGGCCGAAGGCATCTGCAAGGCTAAAACCTTTGCCCTCCGCTCTGATCTAGGCATCGAGCAAAGCCTAAACAGTACCCTAAATGCCTATTTGGTTCGATTGCTTTTTCTGATCACGGGGCATTTTGGACGAGAGGGAACCAATTGTTTGCACACCCTTTTGTTTCCACTAGTAGGACATTCTAAAGAACCTGAGCAGGGCGGGATAACAACACAAGTGACCAAAATGAAAGGGATTGGAAAACTATTTCCACCTAATATCCTTCCCCTGGAAATTGATAGCGATCATCCCAATCGCACGCGGGCTTTGATCGTAGATAGCGCCAATCCACTAGCCAATTATGCGGATATAAATGCCCAGAGAAAGGCAATGAAAAAGCTAGATTTGATGGTGGTTATTGATATAGCGATGACAGAAAGTGCCCAAATGGCCCACTATGTGCTGCCCGCTCAGTCACAGTATGAAAAAATGGAAGCGACCTTTTTTAATTTGGAGTTTCCCGAAAACTTTTTCCACCTTCGCCACCCCGTCAGCCCATCCACAGGCAATACCCTTTGTGAACCAGAGATTTATCATCGCATCGTTTCGGCTATGGGAGAGGTGCCCCGCTCTTTTCCTCTCTTATCCGCTATTGCAAAAATAGATCGCCGTTTCCCCTTGCTCAAACTGCTACCAATGGCCATGGCAGCAACCGTCTTTTTTCACCCCAAATGGAAAAAATACCAGTTGCTTATGCTAAAAGAAACCTTGGGCAAAGCGCTTTCCTATCCTTATGCTAAAGCGGCTGCCTTTATCTGGGTGGCTTCACATAGGTATGTCAAGAAATACGAAAAGGCCGTTCAGCGTACGGGCCTAAAAGGCAAAGGCTATGCCCTTGGCGAAGCCTTATTTAATCGCCTACTCAATAGCCCGTCAGGGACTTTAATCAGTAAACACAAACAGGAAGAACACTGGGACTTGATTCGCCACAAAGACAAAAAAGTACACCTGTCTATTCCAGAATTGCTCCAATGGTTAGACGATTTACCCAATAAGGTTCAAAAAGAGCTTCGTCGACAAAGAAAATATCCCTTTAACCTAATCGCGGGAGAACGACGCACTTACAATGCCAATGCCATTATCCGAAATCCAGAGTGGCGCAAAAAAGATACCCAAGGTGTACTCAAAATCAATCCAATGGATGCCAAGGAATACGGTATTGAAAATGGAGATACCGTTCGATTGACCAGCTCAACAGGTAGCATCCATATCATCGCTGCATTGACTAATGAAGTTGTGCCAGGGGTGTTGTCTATGCCGCATGGTTATGGTTTTACTTATGATGGCCAAAGTACTTATGAGCAGGTGGGCGCTCTGGCTAATTTGCTAACAGATGTCCATCATTGTGACCCCTTAGCCAAAACACCTTATCACAAAAATGTGCGGGTTCGCATCCAAAAAGTGAGTCCTGTTACTCCCATAATACCATCATCTCAAAATTAGGAAGCAGCATGTCCTTCTACCAAAAAATAGCAGCAGTTGGCTCAAAGTATATTGAAAAAAGTACGCTTTTCAGATGGGGCTTTAATTGGTCGCCCATGTACATGAGGAGCACGGGAAAGATTACGACCGTTTCCAAAGACTTAATGCAAATCCAAATTAAGCTGCCCATTAGTTTTAAGAATCGAAACTACGTGGGTTCTATCTTTGGCGGCAGCCTCTTCTCTTCTGTCGATCCCATTCCAATGGTACAACTCATCAACCTACTTGGTGACGATTATGTGGTCTGGGATAAACATGCAGAAATCTTTTTTAAACATCCAGCTAGGGAAGATTTGTATGCAGAATATCACTACAGCCCAGAGGAATTGGAGGAGCTAAAAAACCGAGTCGCGAAAGAACAGGAAATCGAAACTGTCAAGACGACTCAACTAACCAATAAGGCTAAAGATAAAGTCTTTTGCGAAGTCAGAAAAACCATCTACATCGCAGATAAAACCTACTTCAAACAAAAAAGGAAACGGCGAAAAGAACAGGTTTAATAATAGACAATGACATCTTTGGCCGTCTTTCGCTGTAGGTCAGGCACTTCAACCTCATCCGCGGGGTAACCCACTGGAATGAGCAAAAAGGGCCGTTCATTGCCTGGTCGATTAAGTACTTTTTGTAAAAAGCCCATTGGGCTAGGGGTATGGGTAAGCGAAACCAAACCAGCATGGTGAATGGCACTGAGTAAAAAGCCAGCGGCTAAGCCTACAGATTCATTG
>JBCBDH010000492.1:0-5194 GCA_038529855.1 Bacteroidota bacterium
TCGATAGCGATTCCAGACCGTAAAATTTTCGCCATTCGCTCCCCAGTTGGCAATTTCGGTATCGCTATCGACATGTGAAAAGCTCTTGGTTGATTTATGGACAAACCAATACCATTAACCCCCTCAATCCTTATCGCACAGGAGAGAGCATTATCAATAATGCGGTCTTTCGCGAACCTGTGAGCGAGAATGCCAATGTCCCTTTTGATCATTCCTATTTGGAGTCCCCTCGCTTTAATCCAAATGCCAATGTCATGCCGCCTGGAGATTTATATGAGATTCAAACGAAGATATACACGGCTAATTTAGGGGCAGATGATTACCCTGGTTGTCTTTTTGATATCCACATGGCAACGGGAGATAACCTCTCAGCAAATCCTGATAATACGGATGGTTATATTTTAGAGTCTACAAGCAATAGTCCTTATTCTGATCGTAGAGAGGAAACGGTTTTTTCTACTTTTAATCAAGCGGTTAAATGGTACACGGCAGCCAAGGTAGGGCAGGGGAGTGATCCTGATAATTTGATGCAGACTTCCAATTACTTCGTTATGCCCAATCTGCCTACGGAGTACCAGGGCTTTCACATACAGGTAGGACCAGCCAATTCAGATAATAATTTTGCCTTACGAGATATCCCAGTTGATCTTCAGAATCAGCCCCTAGTTTGTAATACCTACATGGACAAATTTGCCAATCCAATATTGCGTCGCGCCAATCCTGTACCCAATAATTTTGGATTGGGACTGCCTTGGTTGATGATGCTGGACTTGTACAGTTGGGTATCCCCTGATATTGGTTACTGCGAATACGATGTAGGGAGCAGCAACAGCAGTTATCATTTTTGGTGGAATGACAATGACGGCATTTTGATGGGCAATAGCTGGGCCAATGAACCCACGCTGGCAAGTGATCGAGTGGAGTTGCAAGAGGTGCGTTTGCTGCGCTATTCCCGCAATCCCTATATGCTAAAATCTGTCAAAAAATATGTCTTTGACAATGGTGGAGAATTGCCAGAGGATTACTGCGATTTGGAAGAGGATTGGAACGAAGTGAGTAATCTGCAGTTTCGCTATGAGTCTATGATCACTGATAATTTTGTTCGAGTAGCTGATCAATTTGATAACAGCGTGACGGTAACGGCAAAGAACAAACGCTGCTATTTTTTGCTTTCTCAAATCACCCAATTGCCCGTAGGGTCTTCAGATGATGAAGCAGATCCTGTTTATCAGCCTGTGGCAGGAGATGAAGATGCAGGAAGTGATTGGGTCTTTCCAGTTTACCCCACTAGTCACTTTACCTACAAGACTTTTAGCTCAGATATCAACAGCTTATCTGGCGCTACTATCGACCCGCTGCCTGGCGGTGCTGGTACTGGTGATTGGGAGAATATTTTATACCCCAATGCTAATTATGCGATACTGGAAAGTATAACGAGTCCTCTTGGAAAAACGACAACTATTGAATATGGAGCAGAACTTCCTTTCCCCCAATTTCTGTCTCGCCAGCGATTTATTCACCCCATTGGTTTAGGGGGATTTTTGCAGCAAAGCTCCAATACCTATCAACAAGTTCATCCCTACGCGATCAGGACTTACATGATTGTAGATAAGATCAAGGTACGCGATCGAAATGGAGAAAAGCAGTGGAATTATACTTTTGGCGAGCCTGGTGGTATAAATGATGGCGTACCGCTATCTGAGAAATTCAGATTTGATCACGACTACAGTTCTCGCCAGCATGGTTATGGATTGACCACTGTTAGCGGACCTTCTTCAGGTGGTGCGGGTGGACCATCCGTTACTTATCGCCACCACACTTCTGAGCGTTTCTGGGGCAAGGTCTTTCAGGTACAGAATTTTGATGCCAATGGTTTTTTGCTTGGAGAGACCAATACGGAGTTTGACCAAATTGTTGCTTTTGAACCCGCTGTTCATCGCGTGCGACGGGGTAATGCCAGTCATAATCAATACGATTATCACGAGTACAGAACTTTACCCATTTCAGATAATCGTCCAATGATGAGCGATTATCCAGATTTGGATGCTTATAATGATGCATTTCAAGGATGGAGGAATGGAATGATTGAGGAGGATTGGCCAGCGTATTTGGATTGGCTAGCAGATGCACCCGTCTATCCAAGTTTGCTGTGTGGTGCCCATGTTGATCCAAGCAGTTGTACGGATTGTGGTAGTACGGGAGATCCCTTTCCAGCAGGTTGTGGTTGTGAAAATTATTCGATGCTGACGGATGCAGGCATTGCGCTCTGTGGCGAATACCTAACGAATTATGATATTTGGCTGAACGATCAACCAGAAGAGATTACCCATTTTGCTTTTCGGGCGGCTCATCCAGATCTATTTCGTTCAGGTGGTTTTTATGATGTCCCCTATTTTTATGAAACCCGCTACGCTGATTTTATAGATGATCACAATCCAGATTATCTGTACAGTTTCTTTATCAAAAAGACGAGGGAAACAAAAAAGGTTTACGATTATTTGTGCAAATCAGGAAGTACGCCCGCAAGTATGACGAGCATTACTGATTACGAATATTTTGATGCGGATTACAAAGGGACTTCCACCTGTACAGGGTATAGTGAATTTGGGGTAGATGAACGAGGTTTGCTTTGGGAACCCTCTTTCCAATTGTACAAAACCACCACTAATGCCCCCGCGCTGGGAACGCGCAAAACAGAGGAATTTTTCTACCTCTACGATTTAATCAACAGTTCTGATTATCAGGATGCTAGTGATTTTCAACCAACAGAAAATTGGTTGATGCTTCGCCAGCTTTGGGAGCGAGATGGCATTCGAAATTTACCTTACCAAAGTCGAGTGACAATTAAGGGAGCGGAAGACGAGGAGGTCACTCGCTCAACCTACTATCTATATGACAATAATTGGGAACCCGTCATGCCTGCAGCCATTTTCCCTACGATCGAAAATCCTTACGAAGGAGGTTCTTCCTGCCCAGAAGTAGAGAATCCCTATGTTGATCAAAGCGATAATTCAGACCTTGATCAATCTGTTTATACCCAGGTCATTTACAGTAGTGATAACCTCCCCTGTTACAATTTTCAGCATCCCCAGCACATCCCTGCTGACTTTTGTCCAAACGAAGATTACCCAGGATATTGGTGTCCTTGTATCGCTGAAGATGCAGGGCAGCCATTTGATGGCGACCGCAGTGATGATTATGTCTTTGGTGATAATCCTGAACCACATGTCGTGAATCGCTTGGCAGATAAAATCTACCTGTCAGAAGTGAGGACCCAAGTGGAAAGCGGCGATGATGAGTTATTAAGTTTTGATAATGGAAATAACTATTCCCCCCTTATTCCATACAAAAGTATTCGCCTCAATAAAATTCATCAGCGCAATCTTTGGGGACAGATCGTACAGGAAGAAGACGAAAGAGGACTGCGTACTTATTACGACTACGGAACCACAGAAGGCGTACAATTTCCTGATGTAATCAATGGCATACCCACCATTACGCGAATTTATTTCAAAAATACCACGGGACTACCCAAAAAGGTTATTGTGGGCTACGACCCTGATCCCAATACGGTATCTGGCGAGGAAGTTCCAGACCCCCTGACGACGACCTATGAGTACAATATTGATCGAACGATCAATAAAGTGACTGATCCCAATGGAATGGAACTCCGCTACGAATACGATGGCTTTTTGCGTATGACGGCCGCTTATCGCAATGATGATTTGATAGAGGATATTCAATACAATAATTGGGAAAATGATTTTGCTAAAAGCTTTAGAGAGCGCTCCCATCGCAATTTTGTTAAGACGATCACTCATCTAAACGAGGAAGACAGTTGGGGAAGTCAAAACTTTCTCGATCCGCTGGGCCGAAATGTAAGCCATGTCAAATTCTCCAATACCAGCTCCGTAGTCGTCGAAGATAATATCTACGACCTACACAATCGATCCCTCTACAAGCTAAAGCCCTATGCTGGAGGCTTACCAAGCGTAAATGAAGAAGATTTTCCAGGCTTTGAGGCCAAGGATCACGCAGAATTTCTCTTTGATACCGCCCCTCGTGCTCGTCCACTCAAAGCATCTAAATACGGAGAAGCCATTAATGGCAGCCACACTGTCAACCTTAGCTACTGTATCGTGAATTTGAGTGATTTATCAACAGCCCTATCAGATGCTGGGCAATTGGAAAGTCCGCTTGGAACTTATTTCTTCAAGGTCGAAACGACAGATGAAGATGGTAAAATTGTAGAAGAATACACCAATGAGATTGGCCAAAAAGTAGCGACGATTACCAATAATGGTACAGTAGCTACTGTATTCAAATACGATAGTTTTGGAAATGTCAAAAAGGTATTCAATCCCAATAATCAGGAAACGGAATACCGCTACAATTACCTGGGACAGCTCTATGAAAAGGTGACAGTAGATGGAGGAACTACCCAATATGCTTATGATCACTCTGGCAATTTACTGACAGAAGTCCATCCCAACGGACAAATTCGCCATTTTGATTATGACCGATTTGGGCGAATGATTCGACAAGTGGCTACTCAAGTGGCTTATTATTCTGATCAAGGACTCCCTTGGTTAAATGCCCTAGATGGAAACGATGACCCTGACGGACCTGATTACGCCTATTTTTACAATCTCATCAATTCTGCCACCGCAGTAGCTGAAAAGATATGGCTATACAGCGCCTATGACAATGGCCAATACATTGGCGATTATGATGACAATGCTTTGCTCTATCTGAATAACAGCCTGAGCTATGCCCT
Organism: Bacteroidota bacterium; assembly: GCA_038529855.1. Taxonomy (GTDB): domain Bacteria; phylum Bacteroidota; class Bacteroidia; order Chitinophagales; family Saprospiraceae; genus JBCBDH01. Next base: position 4,778 of record JBCBDH010000492.1, read on the forward strand.
GGGCCGTTTGGTTCAAGCCATTAGTTTTGACCACAAAGAGGGGGACGTAATTGAGCATCGCTTTTATTCCTATACCAAAGAGGGCTTTCTGAAATGGGAAATGTCCCAATTGAAACAACCCCAAAATCTGCTCACCAGAATTGACTATCGCGATTACAATCGTCAAGGTAGCTTTGCCAAACAGCAGGTAGACCTGAGTGGAGATGGAACCCTGGATTTTCAGTATGAATACGATTACGACAGCTATGGTCGAATAGAAAATGTCTATGCTAGTTATGATGATCCTGATTCTGAAGCAGAGCGCTTTAAGGTGGTGGATTATACCTATGATGATGTCCTCGAAGTCGTTAGTAGCAAACGCTATTACGATAGTGCTGATCCCGCAACAGGTGAAAATACCGTTACGCTTACTTGTCG
>JBCBDH010000493.1:0-5155 GCA_038529855.1 Bacteroidota bacterium
CGAAGATCAAATATTCCGATATTGCCAGTAATGATATTTTTATAGTGAGAGCTAAGAGACTGTTTGTATTGATGAAAGATGGATTATCTAAAGAATATTATTTGTCGAGATGAGAAGTAGTATTTTAATAATTACTCTTATACTTTCTTTTGGTTGTCAAAGGAATCCCTATATAATTGATAGTTCAAAACTTGATATTAATGAGAACGAACAAGTTATCATTGATTTATCTCAGGCAATTGATTTTGAGACGAAGACGAATAATTTATTGATCAAGGATGCTAGATATGTCGCCGCTTTAGTTCAATATCTTATTGAATCAAATAGAACCTGTAAGCTTCTTTACCAGAGTAATCATGGCGATAGATTTTATATTCAAACTCAATTATCAAGTATTAAGACCTTAAAAGAAAATCTGGTTAGTAGAGGGGTAAAAGATGATAAGATAAAAGCATGGCTTGGATTAGACTTTGGTGAACAGTATTCAAAATATTTAGCTAGAAGTAAAGTAATTGTGATTATAGACTGATTTAAAAAAATCACAAATTATTCATCGCGTTTTAATTTGCTAGAGAGTATAGTAGACTATCAATCCTCTAATAGAAAGACCAATCCCCAACTCCCTTTTGCATTTCTATATCCATATCATTTGCAAAAGTGAAAGAAATAGATTACTTTTACTTTTGTAAATCAAATAAATCTGCCCCTAAATCTATGAAAAGGATATACTTAGGTGAATTTGAAGAACTCGTTTTGCTGATGGTGGCCGTTCTAGCGGGGAAGGCTTATGGGATTTCTGTAATGGAGGAATTGGCTACTCAGGCAGGGCGTTCGGTCAATATCAGTGCTGTGCATGCAGCATTGCGGCGTTTGGAGGCCAAAGGCTTTGTGCGTTCTCGTTGGAGTGAGGCGACGAAGGAGCGAGGGGGGCGTCGCAAGCGGCTTTTTGAAATCACTGAGAGTGGTGTTCATGCTTTAAATCAAATTCGGGAAATGCGCAATGCTTTGTGGAATCAAATTCCAGGCTTGGGTACAAATCTATCCTTTACATGATGTCAAACGAACCTCGGCCTCCCAAATGGGCAGATCGCTTCCTGGAATGGTTTTGCCATCCCGATCTATTGGAAGAGATACAAGGAGATGTATATGAGCTATTTTATCGTCGCTATGATAGCGAGGGTGCAAAGCAGGCCAAACGTCGATTTATCTGGGATGTCTTACGCTCTTTTCGTTGGTCGACGATGCGAAAACTTGATCCATACCCCATCATGCTAAAAAGTCATTTTAAAATTGCGAGTCGTCATTTGATTCGCCAGCGTTTTTATACCCTGATTAATATTTTGGGCTTAGCCCTTGGCTTTGCTTGTTGTTTACTGATTTTAATTTATGTTCAACACGAAAGGAGTTATGATCGTCATCATCCAGAAACGGAGCAGATCTATCGGATGCTTCGTCTAAATTCCCTGAATGATGGCGAAGTAGGGGTAGGCTCTACCCATGCGGCACCTTTTGCACGGGCTTTAAAAGACGAGTTTCCAGAAGTGGTTCAGGCGGGTAGGGTCAATCCTTATTTTTTTGAGGCAGGAGAGAATTTGATTCGCAAGGAAGGGGAGGAGCAAAATACTTTTGAAGAGGGATTTGTTTACATCGATCAGGAAATCATCGATATCTTCCAATGGCCTTTTTTATACGGTAATGCCCAAAATGCCTTGGACGAGCCACTGAGTATGGTATGGAGTAAATCCAAAGCGGATTTGTACTTCCCAAATGAAAATCCAGTGGGTAAAACCATACTGATGAATAATGATCAAAGCCGCTTGTACAAAATTACAGGGGTCTTGGATCAGCCCAGTGGACCAGGGCATTTGGATTACGATTTCTATTTATCACTCGAAGGGCTAGAGAATAGCCAAAACACCAATTGGGTCTCCCACAATTACCTGACCTATATCAAGTTACATCCAGAGGCTGATGCTACTCAGCTAACGGCCAAACTACCGCTCATCGTAGAGAAATATGCCAAACCCCAATTCAAGGAAGTACTGGGGATGGATTTGGATGAGGCAAAGGAAAAAGAAGGCTATGTCTACGAATTTTTCCTCCAGGAATTGGAGAAGGTCCATTTGCATTCTAGTGATGTGCTAGACTACCAAAGCTATGGCGATATTCGCTATGTCTGGCTTTTTGCTGCTATTGCATTGGTTATTCTACTGATGGCCGCCATCAATTTTATGAATCTCTCCACCGCTCGCTCTGCTAATCGCGCTAAAGAAGTGGGCGTACGTAAAGTTTTGGGCTCGATGCAAAGCCAATTGGTTGGACAGTTTTTAACGGAGTCTTTTATCGTTGTCTTGGCAGCGGTCTTTATCGGTCTTGGCCTGGCGCAAATGAGCTTACCATATTTTATGGAATTGGCTGGACGAGAATTGAGTATCCCCTGGGCCTCCCCTTGGTTTTTACCCATTGCCCTACTTTTGGCTTTTGTGATTAGTTTACTCTCTGGGCTTTATCCAGCATTTTATCTCTCTTCTTTTCGCCCAGCAAAGGTGTTGAAAGGAAGCATTAGCCAGGGAAGTAAAAACAGTTGGTTGCGCAGCACATTGGTCGTTTTTCAGTTTAGCGCCTTTATTCTTTTGATTATCAGTACTTTGGTGATCTATCGCCAAATGAGTTTTATTCAGAATAAGAAATTAGGGTTTGAAAAAGACCAAGTCTTGATTATCCAAGATACCTATACTCTGGGCGATAAAAACCAATCCCTCAAAAAGGAGCTATTGCAAATGCCTGAAATCCAATCTGTGAGCATTAGCGATTACCTACCCGTAGATGATTATTCGCGCAACAGCATGATTTTTTACAAAGGAGGACAAAGGGGGAACGCAGATCAGGTAGGAGGGATACAATATTGGGAGGTAGACCATGACTACATTGAGACCATGGGGATTAAAATCAAAAGTGGGCGGGATTTTTCCGTGGATATGCCCACGGATTCCCAAGCGGTCATCATCAATGAAAGAGCGGCCCAATTGCTCGATATGGACCAGCCTGGTCAGCATAGTTTGGCCCATCCCTTCTCAGAGGATCGCTTTCCACTGATTGGAATTGTAGAAGATTTTCACTTTGAATCAATGAAAGGAGCAATTGGTGGTTTGGTATTGCGAATTGGGAATAGTCCTTCCACCATGTCGCTAAAAGTGAATACGGCCGATATGGATCGCCTGATTGGAAAAATTGAAAAGAAATGGAATCGCTTTGCTCCAGACCAAGCTTTCCGTTTTTCTTTCATGGATGAACGATACGATCAGATGTACGGTGCGGAGCATAGAACCGGAACTATTTTCAGTGCCTTCGCCCTACTGGCCATCGTCATCGCCTGTCTTGGTCTTTTTGGTCTGGCCACTTTCATGGCCGAACAACGCACCAAAGAGATCGGCGTCCGAAAAATCCTAGGCGCTTCTATCGGCCAACTTTTTATGCTCTTGACCAGTAGCTATCTCCGTCTCATTGGCATCGCCTTCCTACTCGCCAGCCCCCTCGCCTGGCTCCTAATGAATACCTGGCTAGAGGATTTTGCCTATCGCATTGCACTCAATTGGGACATCTTCGCCCTATCCATCGTCCTGGCTACCCTCATTGCCATCTTCACCATCAGCTATCAAGCCTTGCGCGTCGCTACCCTTAATCCTGCGGAGACCTTGAAGCGAGAGTAAGCTTATTGGGTATAGTTTGGACCTCCAAACCATACCCAATTATTCCTCCAGATTCTTTATATCAAAATACAGATCAGCCATTTTGATGCTTAGGTTTATCGACTGTAATTCAACAGTAGCCGTCATGCCAATGAATCGACTTATTCTCCATAAACCACTGACTGAATCTCTGTAGTATACTTCAACCACCGCCTTATCTTGCTCTATGAGCACATACTCTCTGAGTGTCTTGATTTGTCTATACAAGTAAAATTTATCTCCCCGATCATAATCTGAGGTGGATTTTGAAAGGACTTCGACAATCAGAATAGGATTAGTTAGTGCATTAACCTCATAGGCAGATTCCTCTATTTCACCACATACGACCATCGCATCAGGATATACAAAACTGTTCTGACTCCTTATGTACAATTTCAATTCACTAGTGACGGGCTTGCAGTTGGAGCCTTTATGCTTTAATCCATTCCTCAGCTCAGAATAAATATTTCCACACAATAGCCCGTGATTAATAGACCCGCCAGCTGATGCGTAGATTTTTCCATCATGATACTCATATCTAGTATCATTGTCTACTTCCTGTTGGAGGTACTCCTTTATAGAAAGTTTGGGCAACTTATATGCTTTCATACTTGAACTTTGTCTTAATATACTTACTTATCAGCAAAATTGATAGTAGCCTCTCAACTACTTGTACCAGAGCCTAATCACTGAAAAAATACTCCTCTCTTCATTGATCATTTGAATCCTACAATTCAAGTGCTGGAATCGACAGTTCAAGGAAAATCGCTGGATAATTGCTCTATTCCAGCTTAGTATTGTAGTATGGATCATCCATAAGTCTATAGAAAAATTGAAAACCATCCATTAGAAAACCATTGAAAGGCTTTGCCGTAAACAAGCCACTTCATCCAAAAATACTAACATGTACGGTACTAAATCTATACTCAGCTTTGCTTTCTTTTTACTACTTGGCCTACCTTCCCTTTTGGCACAGGCTAGCGCACAAACCGTCAAAGGGACGATCATTGATAAGCAGTCTGAAATTCCTCTGATTGGTGCAACTGTGGAATTGATCAGTACAGGAGCGCCTAGAGGGGTGATCACAGATGTAGATGGTCGCTTTTATATGGAAAAGGTGCCTGTTGGAAGACAGGCTTTTCGGATCAGCTACTTGGGCTATAATACCCTGACGCTACCCAATATTCTAGTGACAGCGGGAAAAGAGGTTATTTTGGATGTAGGAATGGAAGAATCTATCGTGGAAATGGATGCGGTTGTTGTTACAGCTGAGGTAGAGAAAGACAAGGCGAATAATGAGTTGGCTACCGTGAGTGCACGCAGTTTTTCCCTGGAGGAGGTCACGCGTTTCTCTGGAGGTCGGAATGATGTTTCGCGTTGTCTTTCTCTACCTCAGCTGTAACAACAACCGCATCCATTTCCACGAT
>JBCBDH010000494.1:0-5154 GCA_038529855.1 Bacteroidota bacterium
AGCCTCGTTTGAGCATTAAATTCTATCCCTTTGGTCGCAATTGGCAGTTCAAAGGGATAGAATTTAATGCTCAAACGAGGCTCTAGAGTTGAGATGGACAGTTGATTCAATAAATTGAAGCGCCAGCCCATTTCAGTTTTGACTTTATTGCGATGATTCCAACGCCAGGCGTGGTAATTGGTAAATAAAAGTACCCTACGAGCTAAGTCCTGAAAACCAGTTTGGTTCTCATTGATGTTGTATTCGTAATTATAATTGAACTCCAATCCCTTGAATTGCGAACCAAAAAAGAAGCTAAGCGAGTCGCCACTTCCCCAGCGATCGCCAATATGTACCTCGTGATTAACAGAGAGCGTTAAATCGCTTACGCGGCTTCCAATGTAGCGAAAACCCTTTTGATTGTCGACCTCAGAATCAAACTCAAAATTGTAGTTGTAAGTGAAATGACTCCAACTCAGCGATAAATTGCTTTGAAAATAAGGTCGCCAATTGTATTGCCATTTATTGGATAGGCCAACATTGCTCAAATCGACCTCATCAAATGAGCGGAGCACATCTGCGACCTGAAACTCATAGGTCAGATTGTCTCGACCATTATAATAGCTCAAGGAGGTATTCCACTTGGAGTTGGGGCGATAAACCCATTTGGCATTGACATCGCTAAAATAAAAGACAGGGTCACTAATGAAAAGGGCATCTGTCGAATCGCGAAACTGCTCTAATTGACTGATTTTCCCTTGATTGGCTACTCGATTAAAGATATTCAGATAGGTATTGCTTTGAATAATGTCAGTGTAAGAGCGTCTGATACCAAAGAGCAAGGCAGATTTCTTATTGGCCATGGGGATTTTAGCATAGGCTTGCAAATCAATCAAACTGACCCCAATTCCATATTCCAAGCTGTCTATTTCCTCTGGTTTGCTACTGATGTCAATAATACCAGAGGCTCTTCCACCATATCGAGCTCCAAAGTCACCTCGATAAGTCTCTACTTTCTCCACCATATTGGGATTAAAGGCAGAAAACATCCCAAAAAAGTGTCCTGCGTGATAAATAGGAATGTCATCCCAAAGTATCAAATTTTGATCTGGCGTGCCTCCTCTGATGTGAATGCCAGCTGCGGACTCATCCGTAGAATGGATACCTGGTAATAATTGTACCACTCGCAATACGTCTGCTTCACCCCAGCCAGGTAGTCCAACCACATAATCTGGGTCTAATGAAATGCTATTGTCATTTTTGGAGGTGCCCAATAAATCAATGGCGCGGTCGATGACGAGCACTTCGCCTATACCCATTTCTGCAATTTTCATGGTAACCTCTGGACATTGATCGCCCAGAAACGAGGTGATGGGCCAGTGTTGATCCGTATAGCCCACGTAGCTAAAATAAAGGCTGTCTCCTTGGTCTTCCTGAATAGATAATTGGAAATAGCCCTGTTCATCGGTTTGGGTTCCGCGACTCGTTCCCGCTATGGCAACATTTCCATACAAAAGTCCCTCGCCGCTGAGCTGATCTATTAAACGACCGCAGAGCAATCGCGTAGGGACCTCTGGTAGGTCAGGTGCTTGGAGCGTCAGCCGCTCTTCTTTAGATTTGAGAATAACATATCGTTGGTCGACCAATTCGTAGGTCAGCTGGGTTTGTTGGAGGATTTGATCAAGGGCTTTTTCCAGTGGGAGATTGGCTATTTGGGTATTGATCTGGTAGGTTTTAACGAGTGCTGGATCATAAGAAAAAGCCAGGTCAAACTCTTCTTCCATCCAGGATATGACTTGTTCTAGGGGCTGCTGTTCAAAGTGGTTATTAATTCGCATGAGCTCTTGGGCCATGCCCAATGTCGATAGGCAAAGCAATAACAGAAGAAACCAACTGGTAAAGTAGGTTTTTCTACCCATCTATTCGTTTTAGTATTAGCTACTTTTACAATAAAGTAGTTTGATGTCCAAAGTACTTTATTACTAATTTATTTACTATCGGGAGATCATAATTGATCCATCCGCTTGTATCTCGTAGTTCAAACCAAAAGGCCCACAAATCGTAGTCAGCGCCTTATCCAGATCATTATGAACAAAATAACCCGTAAATAACATGCCATCCAATCCCTCTGCCACTATTTCTTTGTCGTATTGACGCCCAAGGTCTTGAAAGACACGGGTGATGGGTGTATCTCGGTAGGCGGATTCTCCGCTGGTCCATCCTGGGCGGTCTTTGGCCGTATTGATATCCAGGGGACGCCATTCTCCTTCCTTCCAGCTCCAGCCTTTACCTTTTGTCAAGACTTTATCTTCCGTATTAGCTGCCGCAACACTTAAACGCACTTTGCCTTCATAGCATTGGGTTTCCAGCGTATTTTCTCGAGTATAGACATTAAAAGAGGTGCCAAGTACTTCGACTTGTCCTTGCTTGGTTAATACGGTGAATGTACTTCCCTTTTCTACTTCAAAAAAGGCTTCGCCAGAGAGTTGTACTTCGCGATTAGTGGCCCAGGAATCAGTTGAAAAGCTCAGCTTGGACAGGGCATTGAGGCGAACGAGTGAGCCGTCAGGTAGGGTGACTTCCTCTTGCTGGCTGGCCAGGGTGCTAATGGAGGTGCCTCCTTCCGCACTCATCCACCAAAGTCCAGACATGATCAGGATGATGGCTGCGGCTGCACTTATGGCCAGGCGAAGGATCATTCTTCTTTGTCTGGTTCTTTGGCTATATTGCTTAGGGCGTTTGGCTTTGAGTGCTTGCAGGGACTTGGCGGGATCAAAGGATGGTGCCTCCAGGTATTCTCCCACTTGTACAATCTCTCTAAAGTCTTCGAATGCTGGATCTTGCTGCAATTGCTCGGCTTCCACCTCAGTCAGCTCGCCATTGAGCCATTTGCTAATTTGAGTTGCTATGTCTTGTTTATTTTTGTCCATTGCTATCATTAAAAACGATGATCAATCGATCTTCCCTACTGCGATTAAATGTTTTTTGAAATTTTTCGCATTTCTACCAGTGCCTTTTGCATGCGTTTTTCCACTGCTTTGACGCTGATGCCTAGCATTTCGGCAATCTCGCGATAAGAGCGCTTATCGATGCGATTGAGTAAGAAAACGATGCGGTTATTTTCGGGGAGTTGGTTGATGGCCCGTTCTAGTTTGGCTTTGAATTCCTTTTCTTCCAATTCGCTGTGTGGGGAGTAATTACTGGACTGTTTTCTAGGGATTTGTTGGAATTTTAGGACAACGGCTTGGTGCTTATACTCATCCCTAAGTAGATTCAGGGCGGTGGTAAAGACAAATCCGCGAGCCTTTTCAGGGGGAACTTTATGACAATTTTTCCACAACCTCAAAAAAGCCTCTTGCGTTAGATCTTCAGCCAGGGTTTGGTTGCCACATCGGTAATAGAGCAAGTTGTGCAGTGTTTTAGCATAGTCCAGGTAGAGGCGATCAAACAGGGCATCATTACAGATATTATTGGCATTCATAAAAGAGACTTGAGTAGGGGAGCTAAATTAAGAGATTAATTTGATATGGACTCTTTACCTGCTAATATTAAAATAATCGGTTATTTTTGCGGCGCGATGCAACTGATCAATCAAATATTTACACTTTTACGCAAGGAGTTGTTATTGGAATGGCGACAGCGATATGCCATTAGCGGTATCTTGCTGTACGTCCTTTCGACGGTCTTTATCGTCTATATTTCCTTTATTCAGGTACCCAAACAGGTATGGAATACCTTATTTTGGATCATTGTATTGTTTGCATCAGTCAATGCGATTACCAAGAGTTTTAGTCAAGAAGAGGGCAAGCGACAATTGTACTATTACAGTCTGGCCAATCCCTTAGCCATCATTCTGTCTAAAATAATCTACAATTGTCTTTTGTTATTATTACTGACGCTTTTGTCTTATGGGGTTTTTAGTGTAGTAGCTGGGCATCCAATACGCAATAGCCAGCTATTCTTTACCTGTTTGCTATTGGGGAGTGTAGGTTTTTCCATCACTTTCACGTTTATTTCGGCCATAGCGTCTAAAACCGATAATAAATCGACTTTGATGGCCATATTGGGTTTTCCAGTGATTATTCCGATACTACTGACCCTGGTAAAATTATCGGCACAGGCACTAGGATTGATACAGGATACGGCTTATTATAAGGATATTTTGACTTTATTGGCCATTGATGCAATTTTGATTGCTTTGGCTTTTGTGCTTTTCCCTTTTTTATGGCGGGATTAGCGAGAAAAATTTGATGATTAATCAATAAGTAGATGATGGCAAAACACTGGTGGAAGGTTCTTAGCATAGTCATTCTCTTCTATACTTTTACGGTAGGTATGCTTATACCGTTAAGGCCAGGTATTCTTGAGGTTCGTCCTTCAAGAATTAATACAGGAGAGCAGGTTCAATTGGAAGTATGGGGCTATAATACCCGTTTTAAAGAGGGGGAGCGTGAATTGCGGGCATGGTTAAAGCTGGAGGGAGACTATGCGATAGAAGCCAACAATTTGCTTATCAAAGCTGAAAACTACATGATTCTCGGTTTTGAGATTCCTGCGCATTTACCTGTGGAAACCAAAGTAGCTGATGCATCATTGATCATTGATAATAAGGTAGATGGCGCCTCTGTGCGTCCAAGTGCGGTATTCATCAGTCAAAGTTCGATCAATCAAGCGCAGGGGAAAGCTGCTTGGCGTACACCCATCAATAACCTGCATCAGTCAAAGGATATTCATTTTCCTTTTCGAAATATCTTGGCCGAAAGTATCCGCAATACCTATTTCCATGTTCCCTTTTGGTTTGCAATGATTCTAATTTTTTTAGGCTCTATGGTCTACAGTGTTTTGTATTTGATGAAGGGACAAAATGTCTATGATATGCAGAGTGTAGCCCTGACGGAGGTTGGTATCGTCTTTGGCCTGATTGGTTTGATTACGGGAGGAGTTTGGGCCCAATATACCTGGGGTAGTTTTTGGAGCTTTGATGTAAAGCAAAATATGTCAGCGATTTCCCTACTCATCTACATGGCCTACTTTGTTCTTCGCCAGTCCTTTGAAGATGAGGAGAAAAAGGCTCGTATTTCGGCAGTTTACAACATTTTTGCTTTACATCAAAGCTCCAAAAACTACCCCAGGTATATTGGGCCCAAACTCCTCCCGTAATCAAACCAATCAGGC
>JBCBDH010000495.1:0-5149 GCA_038529855.1 Bacteroidota bacterium
CAATTATTCGTGCCAGCGTTGGGGATATAAACGGTTCCAATAGGATTATTTTCATTGAAGACTTGTCCATTGATCAAATTGAAGCTGACCTATATGTTCGCATCTGCGAAGGGCAGAGCTATACTTTTGACAATACGGTCTACTCCGTCAGTGGAGAATTTACGGCTACTTTTACCAGTTATTTTGGTTGCGATAGTATCGTGCATCTTGAATTGGAGGTGCTGGAAGCATTGGAGGAAAGCGTGAATGTGGATTTGTGTGAAGGAGATACCTATAATGGCCTGGTCTATACAGTGGATGCTATCTTAGTAGACAACTTAGTGACTGCTGAGGGCTGTGATAGTCTTTTCCGCACTTTTATTACCGTTCATTACCCCAGTATAGACAGCTCGCAAATTAGTTTGTGCAGAGACGATACTTATCAAGGTCAAGTCTATGAACAAGATACCGTCTTGGTGGAAAACTGGACCTCTATTTTTGGCTGCGACAGCAGCATCTATACCCAAATCAATATTGAAGAACACCGCAGCACTTTTCTGAGCGATACCATTGACCTGGGAACGGTTTATCCAGTAGGCAGTTCTGTATATGATGAAACGGGTTTATACCGCGACACCTTGAGCGCAGCGAATGGTTGTGATAGTATTGTCGTTTTAGATTTGACGGTCGTAGATCTGGTGGCAATAGAGGCGATTAGCATCGCAGAACAGTATGACCTAATGGCTTTTCCCAATCCTTTCCAACAACAGACGACCCTTCAATTTGTATTGCCACAAACAGAAGAAGTCAGTATTTCGGTACTGGATGTACATGGACGCTATCTTTTTGATTTGGCAGCGCAGAAGTTATTCTCAGCAGGTCGCCATCAAATCAGTGTAGCAGGCCCGCTGGCTGCTGGCTTGTACCTGTTTAGGGTACGAATAGGGGAAGCAGAAACGGTACTCAAACTCGTTCGGCTGTAAAGAAATTCGCCTATTTATTTAAAATACTGGCCAAATCAGCGGGCGAGTAATTGATGGACTTAAGGGTCTTATTGTCTGAACTGCGATAGACCAAAAAGAAGTCTCCTTCTTGGCGAATATAGCTTTCTTGTCCTTTTTTCTGGTAGTGCGCCACGGTCGCTTCTGCCTCTTCCATAGACACACAGCTCTTGCTCATATTGGAGCGTTGGACTTCATTGAACAGTTCCACAAATTTATCTCCCAAACCAAATTCCAAAACAGCTCCAGAAAGTACATACTGAATATCACAAAGGGCATCTGCTATCTCTACCATATCTTTATCCTCAATGGCCTCCTGTAATTCTTTCAACTCCTCTGCAATGAGCGATACCCGCAAGCGACAACGGTCGGCAGAGGGGATGGTTGGTTGGGATAATACGGGATGTTTGAAGGTTCGATGAAACTCAGCCACTTGATTGAGGGAATCAATTTTCTCCATCGTTGAGGTACTTTCTTTAAGACTTGACATGCTTGTTTAGTTTAGATGCGGGTTTGGATGGCGCCTAGCGCAATGGCGCTAAAATAGAAAAAGCTTTTATCTTTTCTGGGAAATTTCCTTAACTTCAATTTTAGGTACAATTCATTTGATGCATTTGAATCTATTTTTACAAGTACAACGTATTAATAAATTACTCGTAATCAGTAACTTGCGATGATATTCAGACTTTAGTCCATACATTAATTACCCTCTTTAGGGTATAAAAAATCAGCGGCTTTGTCGTATTTTTCGCTAAAGGTTTACAATCATTAGAACTAAAGGTTTCAACAAGGTACAAGCACAAGGTTCTTATTCACCTAAATTGATAATAGGCTACGAGAAGGCAGCGTCCTAATAAATTAAACGTCCCCCCCGTCCTACAATAGCAAGCACACAATCGGCTTTTAGGTTGCCTTTTGTTTCCGTAAAACTATGAGAAGTGATCTCTGAAGATATATTCTTTTCCCCTAATAGGTGTATCCACGAGCTCTTCGAAGATCAGGCAAAAAAGTATCCCAATCACATCGCCCTGGTATTTGAGGATGTAGCGGTCAGCTATGCAGAATTGGATACCCGCGCCAATCAAGTCGCACATTTCCTCCAATCCAAAGCTATTGGTGTTGAAAGTCTGGTGGCCATTTGCATGGAGCGATCCATAGAAATGATGGTGGGCATTTTGGGTATCCTCAAAGCAGGAGCTGCCTATGTGCCCATGGACCCCAATTATCCTAAAGAGCGATTGGCTTTTATGCTAGCAGATACACATGCGCCTATCCTGCTGACGCAAAAGAGACTACTAAAGCAACTGCCGACAAATAAGTCAACGACTTACTATTGTTTGGATAGCGATTGGCCGCTGATCGCGCAGCAGCCTAGCCAGGCCCCATCAACGGAAGTCCAAACACAAAATCTTATTTATACGATCTACACCTCTGGTTCTACAGGTAAGCCCAAGGGGGTACAAGTGGAACATCGCCAGGTGGTCAATTTGATCGAAGGGCAGATGCAAAGGGTGCAGCATCCCGTCCAGCGGTTTTTATATGCCTACTCTTTCGCCTTTGATGGAGCGGTTTTGTTGATGTATTGGACCCTCTTGCAAGGAGCTACGATGGTGATTGCCCCTAAGGAATTAGAAAAAGAGGTGCATCGCCTAGCCGCCTTTATCCAACATCATCGCATTTCTCACTTGCTGACTTTTCCCTCTGTTTATGCCATTCTCCTAGAACAAGCCAAAGTAAAACAATTGCAAAGTCTGGAATCAGTGAGTGTGGCGGGAGAGGCTTGTCCAGGCACTTTAGTCCTTCGCCACCAAAGGCTCCTCCCCCAAACAACTTTGCTCAATCAATATGGCCAACTGAAGCGACAGTTGGCGCAACCATCTATCAAACACCTCCCAATTTTGACCAAATAAAAGTACCAATTGGCCGTCCAATTAATGGGGTGAAAATTTACATCCTCAACGAAAAAGGAAATCCCTGTGATACTGGTCAGGTAGGAGAGATTTACATCAGTGGAAAAGGCGTGGCCCGCGGCTATCTAAATCGGCCAGCCCTTAATGCTTCGCGCTTCTTGAAAAACCCCTTTGATCAAAAGCCCTTTGATCGAATGTATCGAACGGGCGATCTTGGGCTTTGGCTGCCCAATGAGCAAATTGACTTTATGGGACGTGCTGACCATCAGGTCAAACTGCGGGGCTATCGCATCGAATTAGGAGAGGTAGAAGCCGTATTGCTCCAACATCCTGAAGTACGCGAAGCCGTGCTCAGCCTTTGGGGAGAAAACCCTACAGATCAAAAACTGGTAGCACATCTGGTCCTGAAAAAAGACGCCAAGGCCAATAGCTCTACCCTCCGCCAATTTCTCTCCGCTCACCTCCCTGAATACATGCTGCCCGCCAGCTATGTCTTCCTCGATCAAATGCCGCTCGCTCCCTCTGGCAAAATTGATCGCAAGGCCCTCCCCGCCCCCTCCCGCCAACGCCCCTCGCTCGACCAAGCCTATGTCGCACCAAATAGCGATTTGGAAAAATGGCTGGCCAATCAGTGGTGCCGCGTCTTGCAACTAGAACAAGTTGGCCTACACGACCGCTTCTTCGAACTAGGTGGCAATTCCCTACAAGCCGCTCAACTGACCAATGAGCTCCAAGCCCAGCTTGGCGAAACCGTATTCATCGTCAGCCTATTCGATCAGCCCACCATCGCAAGCTATGCCAAGATGCTGGAACGCGACTACAGCCAAGCTTTAAGCAGACTCATCAAAACAAAAACAAGCCCTACAAAAGAACCAACAAATCCAATTTTAAAGTCAAAGGACTTTCAACAATTCTCAAAATATATCCCCCAACTAAATACAACTGATCAAACCACCAAGACCAAAAACAAACGCGCCATTTTTATCCTCGCTCCCCCTCGCTCTGGCACGAGCCTACTGCGCGTCATGCTCGCTGGTCACCCTGGTCTTTTCGCCGCCAATGAATTGCAGCTACTTGGTTTTCACCAACTATCTGACCGCGCCAAAGCCTACGAAGGCAAGTTTAGCTTGTGGACAGAAGGTCTCCTCCGCGCCATCATGGAGCTACAAGCTTGCGATGCAGCTACCGCCAGAGAAATGGTCCAAGAATGGGAAAACATGGGCTGGACCACTCAACAAGCTTATCAACAAATACAAGATTGGTTGGGTGATCAAATTTTGGTCGATAAATCGCCTTCCTATGTGATGGACCCCGCCATATTGCAAAAAGCAGAAAGTGACTTTGAGGAGCCCTTTTACATCCATTTGGTTCGCCACCCCTATTCCATGATCCGCTCTTTTGAAAAGATGCACATGGACCAGGTGATGTATCTACATCCTCATCCCTATAATGCCCGACAAACAGGAGAATTAATCTGGACCTATTCTCATCAGCTTACGCAGCACTTCCTCCAAAATATTCCTGCTCATCGCCAATTCCGCATGAGCTATGAGCATTTGGTGCAAGCCCCAGAGCAGGTCATGCGCGATCTTTGCCAGCAGATTGGTATGGACTATCATCCTGACCTCATCGCCCCTTACAAAGACATCACCCAGAAAATGACGGACGGCTTATACGCTGATTCCAAACCTATGGGTGATCCCAAATTGCTTCAACACAAGGGCATAGACCCAAGCATTGCTGACCAATGGAAAGGCGTATTGGAACATAACTTTTTGAGTGCCCCTACCTGGGAAATAGCTCAACAGCTCAATTGCCCTGGTACAACAGCACACCCCGCGCAAGAAAAAGCTACTGGACATCAAGACATTGCCATCATAGGTATCAGCGCCCGTTTTGCAGGAGCGGAAAACTGGCAAAGCTTCTGGCAAAATCTATTGGAGGAGAAAGATGTCAGCATCGAATTTAGTGAGGACACCTTATTGGCCGCTGGCTTGGAAGCAGAGGAGTTTCAGCAGGACCATTATGTGCGTCGCGGACTTCCCCTAAAAGACCACGATTGTTTTGATGCTAGCTTTTTTGGCTATACCCCCAAAGAAGCAGCGCTGATGGACCCCCAACATCGACTTTATTTGGAAATGGCTTATGCGGCATTGGAAGATGCGGCCTACGATCCAGATCGCTTTGAGGGCAAAATTGGTGTCATGGGATGAGTAAAGACATTATGGACCAGATAGGTATTTCTGGCCACTCCTCCCA
>JBCBDH010000496.1:0-5136 GCA_038529855.1 Bacteroidota bacterium
TGATGTCCGTCAAAGAGGACATCATCTTCCTGCTCTTGATCTTTTTTATGCTGACCTCCTCCCTGGTAGCGCCCAATGCGCTCAACCTCAAATTACCTGGCTCCTCCCGCTCGCAAGCCGCTCCCGCTGAAAATCCAACAGATGTGAGCATCAACAGAGCAGGCGTTTTCTACCTGGATGGAAAAAAACTAAGGAAATCTAAGCTAGAGGAGGCACTGCGCCGCTTGGCCAGAGGCAGTAAAAAGAAGGTCAATATCACCATTTCTCCCGAAAAAGGGACCCCTATTGAGCATGTGGTGACGGTCATGGACATTGCTCTACGCCTGAATATTAACGCCATTTTAGCGACGGATGTCAAATAAATCTTTTGTTAAGGATTTCTAAATTAGGTCATCTGAGGAATCGCTAAGCCCTTTTTTTCGTTATATGCCTTAACCAAAACGCTTCGATTATGAGTACTATGGCAAATCAACAGGAAGAAAAACATCGGAGAATAGGTGCGATTACTAGTTTTGTGTTACACGCCCTGTTAATCGCTATTTTGTTTGTGTCCTTTCTGACTTTTCCCGATCCCCCTCCTGGACAAGAAGGTATTTTGATTGCGCTAGGCGAGCCTGATGTGGGTATGGGAAATGAAAAACCACGAGCCTCGACAGATGAAGCAGACCTCCCTGATCCTGCGGATGAAACAGATGATGAAGAAACGCCGCCTGAAGTGGAGGAAACATCAGAACCAATAGAAGAGGTGGAAGAGCCTGTAGAAAAACCTGAGCCTAGTAAAGAGGTAAATACGGATGATCGGGCGGAAGAGTTAGCACTAAAGCGCAAAAAGGAGGAAGAGCGGAAAAAGCGCGATGCGGAGCGGAAAAAGAGAGCGGAAGAAGATCGCAAGCGCAAAGAAGCGGAAGCGAAGAAGAAAAAAGCAGAGGAAGATGCGCGTCGTAAAAAGGCCGAGGAAGAGCGGAAGCGAAAGGAGGCGGAAGCTAAAAAGCAAGCAGAATTTGAAAAAACCAAAAATCAAATTGGCGACTTATTTAGTGGCGGAAGTCAGGGAAATACGGGCAAACCTGGAAGTCAGGGAGACCCCAATGGTGATCCCAATTCAGATATTTTAGACGGCATTAGTACGGGGTCTGGAAAGATTGGAGGTGAATTGGGCAATCGAGGAGGACGAGGGCCAGCCGTGCGCGATAATTCTCAGGAGACTGGGCGAGTCGTCGTAAAGGTTTGTGTAGATCGCAATGGCAGAGTTGTCAGTGCCAAATTCACCCAGCGAGGTTCTACGACTTCTAGTAGTAATTTGATCAGAAAGGCAGTCGAAAATGCCAAGCGTTATTCTTTTAAAACTGGCGATATTGATAAGCAGTGTGGAACGATTACCTATGATTTTAGAGTGAAGTAAACTAGAGGTGAGGTCGCTTTGGCCTTGTATAGCATTCCATAAAAATAAAGTCCCCGTATGTTGTCATCGACATTCGGGGATTTTACATTTGTGCAAAAATACTTGAGCATGACCATCCATCAGCAATACCAGCAAACACTGACTTATCTCTACGAGCAATTGCCTATGTTTCAACGGCAGGGAGCGGCAGCGATGAAAAAGGATTTGACCAATATTCGAAAGCTTTGCCAAGCATTAGGGCAGCCACAAGATCAGTTTCCTAGTATTCATATCGCTGGAACCAACGGAAAAGGCTCCTCTGCCCATATGCTCGCAGCGGTATTACAGACCAAGGGCCTAAAGACGGGTTTGTACACCTCTCCTCACTATAAAGATTTTCGCGAGCGCATAAAGATTAATGGCCAGTTAATCCCCAAGCAATCAGTGGTCGCTTTTGTCGATCAATACCAAGGGCTTTTTCAAGCCATCCAGCCTTCCTTTTTTGAAATTACGGTCGCCCTGGCCTTTACCCATTTTGCCAAGGAAAAGGTAGACATTGCCATCATTGAAACTGGATTAGGAGGACGCTTGGATTCTACCAATATTATCCAGCCCATCCTCAGTCTTATTACCAATATCAGCTATGATCATCAACAATTTTTGGGCGATACCCTGGAATTAATTGCTGGAGAAAAAGCAGGAATCATTAAATCCAACACCCCTGTAGTTATTGGTGAAACCCACCCAGAAACCCAAGCTGTATTTCAGCAAAAGAAATAGGTGCCTTCATCTCTTTGGCCTTTTGCTGATCAAGTTTATCAAGTAAAAGCCCTAAAACCAATTCAACAGGGTCAACCCTATCAAGTGACCAAAAACAAACAGCGCCACTTCCCTCAAGTCCTCACTGATCTCTATGGCCCTTATCAAGCGAAAAATATCGCAAGTATTTTACAAACCTTAGACGTCCTTCAATCTACTTTTGTTGGACCCATTGACCGCGAAATCATTGAAAAATCACTAGCCAATGTCTCCCGTATCAGCCGCTTTATCGGCCGTTGGCATCGACTCGCCAAGGCTCCCCTCACCATCTGCGACAGTGCTCACAATGTAGGAGGGATTGCCGCTGCCATGAAGGGAATAGCCGCCATAGAACACGAACAACTTCACTTTGTCCTAGGCATGGTCAACGATAAAGACATTCACAAAATCCTCCAACTCTTACCCACTGAAGCCAAATATTACTTCGCCAAGGCCAACATCCCTCGCGGCCTAGATGCTAATGCGCTAAAGGACCAAGCGGCAGCATTGGGATTAAAAGGACGGGCTTATGCATCTGTAGTCAATGCACTGAAAGCTGCCCGTAGGAGTGCAAAGGAAAACGATCTAATTTATATTGGAGGGAGTGTCTTTATAGTGGCAGAAGTAATTTGACTAATTATTTAGCATTGATTAATAAATAGTCAAAATTAAATTGTTATTTATTGAATATATATTGTTTTAAGAAGGTTTTATCATTATATTCACAGCGTATTCCTAACGCTCATTATAGTAATGATGAAAATCTTTCTCCCCATTGCCTTTCTATGCGGCTTAGTGATAAGTGGCTTTTCCCAAAATACCCTCTTTACTATCCTAAGCCCCAGCCAAGCCAATCTAAATACCTCTGAACAGGAGTTTGTTGATCGAATGAGGCTTGACCCTTATACGGCTCAGCTAAATTTAGTGAGCCTTGGTAATCTCTCCAATCTCCAACAATCGGGTATTTTAAGTTTTTTGATGCCTAATAGTCTGACTCCCTATGGCGCTGAAGCCCTCCGCGTACAATATGAAGATGAAACCAACTACATCTGGACTGGCCGCTTTCCCAATCAAAAGGGCAGTATGAGCCTGGTGCGAAATCCTGGCGGTTTTGGTGGCTTTATTGACCATGAAGAGGCCAGCTACACCATCTTACCCATTAATCCCGCAGTGAGTGCCATGATTCAACATCAGACCCAGGATAGCACCCCAACGAGCTGTGGCGTAAATGCAACGACTGGCCGCTTTCCTGCCAATACCGCAGACGAATGCAACTTTACGGAGTGCACGGATATCGTCGATGTCCTCCTCCTTTGGACCCCAGAAGCCAGCGACTACCTAAGGGCTTTCAGCAATCCCTTTCTAACGGCTATCGTTGGCACTTTTGAGATAGAAGCGATGAATATTGGCTTTGCCAATAGTGGTTTAGAGGGGGAGATTCGAGTGAGAGCGGTGGATTTTGAGATGCCTAGGTATGATCAACAGTTAGATATGTCAGAGGATGTTCAAATACTTAAAACGGAAACTAATATTGACGAAATCAGAGCTGCTTATGGTGCTAATTTAGTGGTTTTACTTACAAATCAGAATTATCAAAATTATGGGATTGTCGATGAAATAGGTCCTGACGAAAATAAAGCGTATGCAATTGTAGAAGTCCGTAGTTTTGCTTTCTTTAGATGGACACTAGCCCACGAGCTTGGGCATTTATTTGGAGGTCTCCATCAAGATGATATAGAAGGGCCTCAGTGCGCTCATGCTTACCGCTTTACAGATAATTCAGGTACTACCAGAAACACGCTGGTAGCTTCTGTAAACCCTAATTTGGGTGTAGGTCAGCGCATCCTATATTATTCCAACCCCAATATTCAATTTGGAGGAGTACCAGCTGGTGTAGTAGGTAATGCCAATGTAGCAGGAAGAATTAGTAATACGACTTGCGAGGTGGCTAATTTTTTACCTCCTGCCAGATTGAGCATTGAAATAGGGGGCCTACTTTATTTTGTGGAATCAATCAGCCTCCAATACCTCAAACTTATTCGGCTATAGTAGTCCCACCTGCGATTGTTGGTATACCAGGTATGCCTCCATACGAATATGAATGGCGATGGAATGACTCTGGGATATTTACCGCTAGTTCACCAGGCGCTTTTTTGGGAGATTCAGAAAATATTGTTATCAGAGAGGTGTTGAACTGTCCTTTTTTCTTTTTAGAATTAACGGTAACTTCTAATGATGGAATCACTGAAAAATATGTTCGAAAGATCACAGCGGATTTATGTGATTGCTGTCTAACAGGAGGTTGTTTTGATCAAGATCAAAGTCAAGAACGATATTCTTCTTCAAATTCTCATCTATATAATCTAGAGGCAAAGGTGAGTTTTAGTCCATTTGATCAGCAAATAAATATTAATATCCGCCCTGAAAATACAGGGCAAACAGTATTTTTACTATATTCAGCAACTGGACAACTTGTTGTAAGTGTAAATATTAATAGTATAAGTAATGGGTCATTTCATAAGCTGATAAATACTGCATCTCTCCCTAGTGGCATTTATTTCTACACCCTTTTTAACGGAAAGGACTTGCATAGCGATAAAATTTTAATTCGATGAATAGTAAAATTGTAGTTCTTATATATTTTATTTTTTGCCTTTGTAGTTCCTGCCAAAAGAATGATCTAGAAGAGGTTCCTATTTTTCTAAAAGGAACTGCTGAGAGCGGTTGCGCTACTGCCTTAAAGAATAATCAGGCATGGTCAGCCTCAGCATTCATTGGAAGAGAGCTTAATGGAAAGAAATATTATTTAAGAGCGAATACCTACACTATCGAGGGCTATGAAAGAGGAATCTTAACTATAGGTGGATTACATCCTGTAATAGGAACTCAACAAATTCAATCTGATGAATCTACAATGGATGCTATTGGGCAATTCTTTACCAGAGCGGATGGTGGGG
>JBCBDH010000497.1:0-5132 GCA_038529855.1 Bacteroidota bacterium
AACTTTTGAAATCCTTGCCGCAGGAGCTGACATTGGAAAGGCCCTGAAAGTCGATCAGGGTTTCATCCCAATTCATAAAAAACTGAAACCCAACCAGGTCCGTAAAATTGGAAACCGTAACATCTACTGTTACCATATCCCCAACGGTCGCGTCAGGGGCTTGGGGGGTAATCGTGAAGTTCGGCTGTGCATAGGTCGTCAAAGCACAGGTTGCCAAGAAAAGTGTTACAAGGAAAGTAGTGATTTTACTCATGAGTCCTTGGAATTTGGGATATTAAATAATCTTATTCAACAATAGCCATCTCTCAAAATCGCTTCCAGCTCCATCAAAGGAGCAGCGATTAGGAAGAGAAGGCATCTACGCTACCAATACCATTTGTCCGCAAAGACGAAGGCATGCTACGCTCGCAGTGGTTCAGACTTCGGCTTGCTGTTCTGAGGCTGAGACCTGACTGCACTCGTGTGGTCAAATGAATTGGTAAGTAAGTAGTATGTCGGGTATGCTGATGTTGTACCAGCGTTCTCTGTGTTCCTTCGAACAAACGCTCAGGAGCTGTCGCCACTGTTAATGTTTGATAAAGGTTGTCGTAAGCACTACTTGCATTTGTCGTGCCAAGTTCGATAGGGGCTACTGCTGCCAAAATTATGGTAGGTTGTGCCTCTAAGGGCACAACGAACCACAATAACAAAGCAAAATATAACAGTAGCTTTCCAAACATTTTTAACAATTGGTTATGGTATCCAAAAGGTTTTTACAATATATAAGTGGCTCACGTCCCATCACTTGAGATGTAAACAAAGCCTAATTGTCTATCATGAATTTTTTACAGGCAACTGATCAAGACCATAGTAAACACGGTGTTGATTTCTTCTGAAGAGGGTGGCTAAATCCCAATTAAGAGGGCTAAAGCCTTGATTCACTTTTTGACGAAAAGAGCTAAAAAATTGAATAGCCCGGCGAAGCAGCATAAAAAAATTGCCGGAATAGGAAAGAAAGGTAGTCGTGTAAAATTTATTCATGAGATTATAATTTGTTGCCAATTATAGCGTCTTGGTATTTCATTTTCTACAGATTAAAGCACAGCACTTTAGGGTTTAAGCCTGGTGCTAAACCTGGGGATCGCTTATAGATCAGAATGAAAAAATCGACGTGGAATCAAGTCTACCAACGATCAATAGATCGAATGTAATCGACGAGAAACACTTAAACTTTAATGCTGGAAAATACGCTTGTAAAGGCAATCAGGGGAGAACGGCTTTTATTTAAAAGAATGTAAATTAGGACTAAAATAAAAGCGTCAAAAAGGAGAAACGCGAATTCCAGTTCATGGGATAATAATGTAAATTTTAAAGATTAATAAATCGATTTTTATTGGATGATATGTTCTGTTTATACAAGCCAATTTGATTGGAATAGATTATCCTCTAAATCAGCTAGAACAAAGATAAGGCAATCTAAAATCCTATTTCTACCCCAAAGGTGGTATTTTTAAAATTAATAAAAAATACATATTTGTCACCTAAATTTATAATTAAACCTATGCTTTATCCATTACTAATCAATATTTTGCCAAATAGTACTTGTCACATTTTTTATACTAGAGGACTTGCGGAATTGTGAGGTAAACAAAGTCTGTAAGACTAGGCATTAGAAGATGCTTAAATATAAAAATCCCTTCAGGCTATTAAACGAGAAGGGATCATTTCCGATTTTATTTGATGAGTCGAGTCCTATCAGACCAGACTGTTGTCATATGCAATTTTAATCAAACCAGCGGTATTACTCACCCCTAATTTGCGCATAATATTTTTGCGATGTACACTCACCGTTTGATCGCTGATGTACAGCTCTTTAGCTATTTCTTTATTGCTCATTGCCTGACTGATCAGGCGCAGGATTTCCAATTCGCGCTTAGTCAGGTTGTACTTCTTGATAAACTTATCTTCAAAGAAAACTGCTGCATCTGTGTGTTTAGGTACCGTTTCCAAAATGGCATTTAGCTTAACGCCTTCCCCCAAAAAGGTATTCCCTGCGAGGACTTCAGTAATGGCGCGAATCAATTCGTTTTTACTTACATTCTTTAGTACATAGCCATCTACACCTGATTTAAAGGCAGATTTAACGATTTTAGACTCATCGTACATCGTCAGTGCTAAAATCTTCAAATCGGGATAGTCTTCCCGAATAGAGCCCAATACGTCGAGCCCATCTCTTTCAGGCATGTTCAAATCGAGTAGTAGTAATTCAGGTTTGCACTTCTTGAGTAAGGGTAACAGGCTTTCACCAGTATGTGCGATGCCAACAAAATCAAATTCATAGCCCTCTACATTACCGAGGATGGTTTTCAATCCGGCAATAAATAAGTGATGATCATCAGCAATAACTATTTTTACGGTTGTCATACAACTTTCAGTTTTTCGGCTTAGGGATTCATTGTACAATGTCATTTGCAATCATTCTTTAATCAGGTAATCAAAATCATTCGATCTTCCAGACAAATAGACCTGATAATCGTCTGGACAATTTAGGATGCTGTGATCATATTATAGAAACACAATATCTATTTTATAGCAAAACCGATGCCAGTATACACTGATCAGGGCCAAGCCCAACAAATCAAAAGGCTTATTCAGCGCTTTATCCAATAAATATTTGTGTAGCTATACGTGTTAATCATCATCTGAGCTATCTTGGTCTGTTTAAAGTAATGCCAAGCAAGACATCATCTTACAAGATGAGTAGTATTGTCAACATTCAATATTTACGACCGAAATTTTCTTATAGTGCGCATGGAAGCTGCCGCTCAGTTTGATCAGGAAGTAAATTGGGGGTCTAATAGGTGTTCCCGTATGGCGCCGCTATTTGCAAACGACTTTGGGTTCTAAACAGATTACAAATATAAATAAATTATTATGACTAAAGAATCCTTTGTCTATTTTTCGAAAATCCAATGCTGCGCTTTATAGGTATTAATCCTTTTTACGAGCATTTTTGATGTGAGATACTGCGGTCTCTATCCTTTGCGGTCCGTTCTGTTGGACCACAAAATCAAATCCCTTTTGGATACTATACGAGCCGTACTCCCCAGCCTTATTAATGGCCAAAAAGCCCACCTGTATATCTTTATAGGCTTGCTTTTTCACAATCCGCATAATGGCCTCTTTACAAGCTTCTGTTGGACTTTTTCCTTGGCGCATCAGTTCAACAATCAGAAAGCTACCCAAAGATTTCAGTACGGCCTCTCCCATCCCCGTCGCTACCGCTCCTCCAATCTCATTATCCACAAACAGCCCCGCCCCAATAATTGGCGAATCGCCTACCCTGCCTGGCAGCTTATAAGCCAAACCACTCGTCGTACACGCCCCAGCAATATCTCCTTTATCATCTATGGCCAACATTCCAATCGTATCGTGCTGTTCCACATTGATGATAGGTTGGTACTGCCCCTCCTTTTTCCATTCCAGCCAATCCTTCTTGCTGGCTTCAGTCAACAAATTTTCTTTTTCAAAACCATGCGACAAAGCGAATTGTAAAGCTCCATCTCCCGCCAAAAGCACATGGGGCGTTTCTTCCATGACCTTTCGGGCTACGGAAATGGGATGTTTAATCTCTTGGAGATAGCAAACAGCACCACAATTCCCGCTGGCATTCATGATACAGGCATCTAAAGTGACCTTACCCGCTCGGTCTGGTCGACCTCCATAACCAACTGATCGGTCATTGGGGTCAGCCTCTACATGCCGCACCCCCATTTCTACTGCATCCAGGGAGCTACGCCCCTGTCCCAATGCCTTATGGGCAATATCGACAGCGGTTCGATTGGTCCAGGTAGCAATGGCAAGTGGTGTGGTAGCCGTATTGGGAAACTTGGCGCTGGAGGGTTCCGTAGTCGTTTGGCAGGAAGTAAAGAGGCTATTACTAAAAAAACCGGCAATAGAGCTTATAGCAGCTCGTCTGATAAATTTTCTTCGGGAAAAGAACGACATCTGCAATCTTTTTATTAAAGTTGTTTTTATAATTCAACACATTTACTTTCTATTGCCAAAACTCAAGGTAATCATTTAAACTGGATAAGCTTTTATTTATTGAAATATTTAGCCTACATAGGAACTCGGTTTTTAATCTTTTTTTTCTCGATCCTTCCCTTCTCTCTGATCTACTGGCTATCAGACCTCTTATATGTATTACTCTACCGCATATGGGGCTATCGCCAAGTGGTTGTTCGCCAAAATTTACAGCGAGCCTTTCCCCAATACTCCACAGAAGAACGCCAAGAAATCGAAAGGAATTTTTATCGTCATTTTTGTGATATTTTGCTGGAAAGCATCAAGGGGCTAAGCCTTTCAGAAGCCAGCCTCCACCAGCGCTATCGCTACACCAATCCCGAACTTATCGACCAATATTGCCAGCAATACGGCGCTTGTATTCTTACTGGTAGTCATTGTGGAAATTGGGAATGGGGCGTGCTTTCCTTTCCCCTCTGGGTAGAAGCCAGGGTATTGGGTATTTACAAACCCTTGTCCAATCCACTCCTGAATCAATACCTCATGGCATTACGAGAACGTTTTGGTCTTCACCTCAGTGCAATGTCAGATACTGGACGAGCCATTGTCCAATACCAAAACCAAGCAACGGTCTTTGTTTTTATTGCTGACCAGAGCCCTTCCAGCATCCCCCATGCTTATTGGATACCTTTTCTGAATCAGGATACAGCTTTTATCCACGGCCCAGGAAAAATCGCGCACAGTCGAAATTATCCAGTATTATTTTTTGCCATTCGACGTGTGAAAAGAGGTTATTACGAAGTAGATTTTGAATTGCTTACCGATCAAGCCAAAAGGCTACACCCAAAGGCCATTACGGAATTGTATGCCCAAAGGCTAGAAGTCCAAATCCGCCAACAACCCGCTGAATGGCTTTGGACGCATAAACGTTGGAAACGCAAACGCCCAGAGGCTTAGTGTCGGAGTGAACGACAAGTCACTTCGACACGATGCTAAAAAGGGGATGACCGATTGGTACACCCCCTTACTTCTGTTTATTGTTGTTATATGTAGATTATCAAAATTAGTGGCGGATCATCTTTTTACCTTCTTTGCCAAATGGCGTTTGGATTTGGTAGTAGAAAATA
>JBCBDH010000498.1:0-5125 GCA_038529855.1 Bacteroidota bacterium
GACCAGCGAAGAAGGCGGGGATAAAAACGAAGGTGTTTTTGATCCATTGTTTGGCGCGTATGGTTTGGAGGAGTAGCAAGGGGGGGATATTTAGGTGAGGGGGTGTTGGGTGGAGAGAGGATAGTACATGTTTATTTTATTAATATTTTGTAAGTTGATATTTACTGGGGCTTGATGGGAGGGCCCAACCCAGGCTCCACCACCGCCCCGCCCCTAAGGACGGGCAAAAGCTCCGCTATATTTCCAGATGCCTACCCACCGAAAACAGTCGCTATCTCCCCCACCCAGGCCCTAAGATGAAGAAGGTTCGCCTAAAAGGACGCAGCACACAGGTAAATTCCATAAATTTTTTCACTATTTTTTTGAAAAACTTTTACCCTAAAAATACAAACAATTGATTACCAGCACATTACCAGATATCCAAACTTAAAAAAAATTTACCCACCTTTTATCCTCCACTCACATCCAGCTAATCAGATCAGTGATAAAATAAAGTACGATCTATTGCCAAATCGCCCCACTTAAGTTTGGTAATACAGACAAGCAAAGACGATCTGATAAAATCTCACACCATCAAGATCCTTATCTTTCTAAGAACCATCTATTATTTCGAGCAAATTCGCCATCCTGCCGCTTAACGATGATGGCTTTTTGTGGCCTAATCTGCAATTCGTCTATATAAATGGCTTGGCCGCGGAGGTCATTATTACGAGCGAGGAGGCGAATTTGGCTTTCCTCACTTTTCAGATAAATTGGAATATCAATCAGCACCCAACCATTTTCAAAGGAGCGCATATATTGGAATAGGTGGTAGCCTTTATTTTGTAAGGTTTGTCCATCCTTGGTCTGCTCATTTAGGGTGACGATGGTCTTTGGGTGCATATCTTCACCAATATAGGCCCACAGGGAAAGGACATAGCGATAGCCTTCTTTTTGCTGTTGTGGGATTTGTCCTTCAAACAGAATATTGTCTTTATCTCCGATTCCCTGAAAGGCGCCGCCGCCGCGATAGTATTGCTCCGTTTTTTGCTCATCAAAGGAAAGATAAATAAAATTCTTCAAGCTGTCTTTGCTCATTACCTCTTGATGGGGATAGCGTTTTAGGGTATCCAATTCGGCTAAATAGGTGGTATGTCGTTTGGCGATACGCTGCTCGATAAGCGAGGGAGGCATATCGTAGAGCTTGAGGTGATCATCTTCATAAATAGGTTTGATGCCGTAAAGGAGATGATTGAAGCGATACCAAACCTTTTCATAATCCGATTTGACGATAAACAACAAAATGGAGCGATCATCAGGGAAGTCATCTAATATTTGGGGGCGGCGATAGGGCTCAGCAATCCACTCCATTTGATTGATGGTTTGGGAGAGGGAGGTACGACCGAGGAAGGAGGCCATATTGGGGATACCAGTTTGCACGGAGGCCCACAGGGCGCGATGCATGGTCTTGCCATTGATGTCTTGCCAGATGTTTTCTGAGCCAATATGGAAATAGGGAATGGGCAAGATGGCTTGAAAGCGACTGGTGTCTACTAGGTCCAACCAAGGATTATCCGCTGCTTTGTATTCTTGGCGATCTTCTGGACGGGGAATGAGGTCGTAGCGCTTTTTGAAATTAAAGGTCACGGCTTCAAACCAGAGGATGCCCAAGGCCAATAATAAACCCGCTAATTGCCATCGCTTATCTTGTACATCGCGGAATATTTGGTAAATCCAATAAAAAATGACCACATTGGCGATGTAGAAAAAGCCCCAGGCAAATCGTCCCAGACTTCTAAATTGTCGTATAGGTCCCAAATAGTCCAGCCAGGTTTCAAAAAAGGGATGGATGGTAAAGGGAATGGCTAAGGCAAAAAGCAGCAAGCCAATTCCAGCACCAAACAAACGCAAGAGATAAAGTCGATGTGCTGGCGCGAAAGGAGGAATTTGAAAAGGTTGCCATTTGATTAATCGCCTTACAGCTTCAATCAATAAAAATAAAGTCACCACTGCCCCCACATAAGACTGTCCTTCAATCGATCCTCTTTGTCCCCAAAACCAATCGGTCAGAATTCGCCCACTGTGAAAATCAGCAGAGAAAAAGACGGTCTGCCAATGTGCCTGATAAGCCAATACCCCAAATGGTCGGGTCGTTCGATCCGCGATGGGATCAATCCAGGCATTCCAGGAAAGAAGCAAAATGAGCGGTAGGCCAACTTGCAAAAAGGCAAAGGCCATATCTCGAGCAACATGTGGAAAACCAGGCCAGGGAAGCCAGCGAAAAAGGGTATAAAAACCAATGGTAAAGACACCAATAGCAAAGAGATAAAAATGCAATTGGGACACCAGTAGTAACAAAAAGCCAATCCAAAGACTTAATTTCCAATTGGGCCGATCGTCGTATCGCTTGAGCAAATACAGAATCATGGGAATGACGAAGGCATGAGCCAAGCCATAGTGAGCGGTGAAGCGATCAGCCTGTGGCGTCAGTATAGCAATCCCTACAGCCGCCAAGACGCTGTACCAGATGGGCAAATTCAATTCCCAAAACAAAAGATATAAAAATAAGCCACTTAGCAACATAGACAGCAATAGGCTACTCTGCAATATGCCAATGGTATAGGGTGCGAGATTGAGCCCCTTTCCGCTAAGCCATTTGATGGGATTGGTGAGGAGGGGTTGATTATCTGTAAAACCAACTCGGTCCCCATAGGGATAATTCATGCCCTCAAAATGTAACAAAGAAGAGTCGTGAATGACGTGATACCTCGCTGCCATATGCGACCGAAAGCCATCGTGCGAATCCCCTATATACAGACTATTGGGCGACCAAATCAACTCGTAATGGCGGACCAATAAAAATAAGGAGAGTAAAAGAAATGTATACCACAAACCCTTCCAAGGGCCTTTTGCCTGAATCATAGCGACTTAACGATTACCTATTTCAGGGCAAAAGTAAGAAGAATATCCGAAGGTCTTTAGCTTAAAAAAGAGCGTAGCGGCCAGCACATCGTAGAATAGCCAAGGACTACACCCGCCAAAATCGAAGGACCAAGACCTCCAAAGCCAAAAAGAGCAAGGCCAAAATTAAGCACCATCGCCATAGGATAATCCCCTGGCTCCGCTCTCCAATTAGCGGCGTTAGGTTGGATACGGATTTGACATCGAGTACTTTAATCACCTCCCCAACGAGTTCAGATAGATCACCTTCGTTGTAGTAGTCAAGAATAGATTCTTTACGATCGTAATTAAAGGCATATTCAGAAAGCGTACTTTCCTTCTGGAGAAAAAGCTGATAAATACCCGCTTCACTAACTTGATTATTCACGCCCAAAATTACCTTTGCCCCTATGATCTTTTGCTCGGGAATAAATTCTTCCTGTGCCCCCTTCATTTTATAAACCATCTCGCTACCGCTCAAACGGTTTTCCGCCTCCAATACCTCATCTCGTCCAATCGTATAGGCAATCTGGCGAGCCTTAGCAGTAGAAATAGCCATTTTATAGAGCATAGGAATAAAGACCTCTCCGCTGCGAACCAAATTATTATAATCCTCCCCAAGAGGGGCCGTACAGAGATAAAAATTCCCCTGATCGCGACGGTATTTAGCCAGATAAGTGGAGCCATCGCGATAAGTCAGCAAAGGCTCCTCGCCTCTACTGGTATAATTGGTCAGTACAAAATTGCCTTGGGTAACTGGCAAGCGGAGATTGGCACTGCGATTTTCAAATACATCATTAAAGACAAATTCATCCGTATTGATTCCAGAGACCACGCGTTCCTGCTGATCAAAATTCTTTAATTCATTGGCTTGCAAGGTATTTAAAAAGCTCTTGTAAGAGGAGACTGCGGCATTATAGGGCGGGAATAAAAGCAAATTACCCCCATTGCGCACATATTGGTTCAACTCAAAAGCCAACCCTGAGGAAATATCATTGAGTCCGTTGACAATCAGCAGTTGATAATTGGGAAAGCTGGAATAGTCCAAACTACGACTGCTGGCATTGGTCAGGGCGATATAATTGATACCAGAAAAGGCCGCATCCAAATAATTATTGGATTGATCTCCATTGATAACCAACATGTCAATCTTCTCAGCCACATTAAAGCCAAAAAAGTATTTGTCGTCAAACTGCACAGGGAAATCCGTAATGCTCAGCTCAGCTTGATGCCAGCCCGTGCGCAAAATCGTGATGTTGACACTATCCGTTACGGATGCGCCTGGAGGAATGGAAAGGGTCCCTACGGGTTTGACCTGCCCCTCATGGCGCAAGCTCAATCGGATATTTTCAGCAGCTTGGTCGCTGTGATTTCGAACTCTAACAATAAGGGTATTGGTTTGATTGAGCATTTGTACTGGAGCGACAAACCAACAAGAGTCAATACTGATGTTTTTCTCTTGTACGGATTGGAGGGGAATAAAATTAACCGCTACCAGCGTATCTCTATAATCCTGTACATCTGTAATGTTTTTCTGAAAATCAGAAATAACATAAGATACCTTATTATCCGTCCGTCCGCTATTTAGGGCTTGTTGCTGACGAACCAGCACCTTGGACAACTCCTTGACGGAAGGACTAATTTTTACCTCATCAATCATGCTGAGCGCATCCTCCTTGCTCAACAAGCGCTGATGACGTCCCTCAAAATCATTGGTCAATATCTGAAAACGATCTTCGACATTATAGGCATTGATGATTTCCCGCGCCCTTTGCTTGGCCTTTTCGATTAAAGGTACATCTTCACTGAGCGATTCCATACTAAAGGAATTATCAATAAAGACGCTAACGGATTTCTCTCCCTTTTTGACCTCTGCATCCTGTGGAATAAAGGGTTGAGCAAAAGCCAGTACCAAAAAAGCAAGGGCCAATACCCGCATCATCAAAACCAATAAATTCCTCAGCTTCCTCCGCGCACTGGTCTCTTCTTTTACCTCCCGCAAAAACCGCACATTGGTAAAGTAGACCTTTTTGAACCGTCGAAAGTAAAAAAGGTGAATGATGATGGGAATAGCTAATGCGCCTAATGCCCAAAGAAATGATGGATATAAAAATTGCATATTGCCTGCAAATATAAGAGAAATTGCTAATTGATGCCCAAAGATTAATAAGGGGTCCATTTGGATGGCTAGTGCCTCCATTTTTAA
>JBCBDH010000499.1:0-5116 GCA_038529855.1 Bacteroidota bacterium
CATGACCAGACACACCAGCAGCGACATTCCCGACAATACTGACTCCTGCACTGTGAAACCAATAGGCACAACCCTGCCAAGCGAAGTCCTGAAATTCCTCCCGAATATCTATCAAGGCCAGCTCTGAACCTGTATCCGCCAGAGGGTCAATGGGATTTACCGTTCTCAAGGCAATGTTTTCAATAAAGGAACCCGTTTCATCTCCTGATTCCGTACAAAAAGCACTGCCCAAGACGTCATAAGCTACATTTCTCACAAAATCGACTCTGCTCGAATGATTGGTAAAACCCCATCCAGGATCATTATTTACCGTTACGCCCTCCACATAGGCAGGCGTCAAAGCAGGATCAAATCCTCCCCTGTGGAAGTGAACAGAATACCGCCCCCTGGGATTGGTGAATGCACCTTCTGGGGGATCATAATTTGGGTCTTCCTGCAGATCATCCCAAGTATAATCGTCCAAAGGAATGGATTTATCCGTTCTTCCCAGATGATCCAATTCGACATAGCGCATATCTACATTGAGATGGTGCATAAACATGAGATGGCCTCTGCGTTTTTCGCTAACACTCGTATTCTCAGAGGATATCTTGATGTTTCTACTCAGATTGGCGACATGCACCTCTAAATCACTGGCTTCTGCTGGTGCTTTATGAGCTTTGGCTAGGGTGCCTGTTAGTTGGATGGTATGGTCATCGACATTACTGATTTCGACAAGCTCATCGCTAGTAAAGTTTCCAAATTCTGTCCCTGCTACCACCAGTTGGTCGCCAGCCTCCCAACCTAGTGGTACATCATCTAGTACTAAGCTATTGGCCCCTGCTTCTGGATGTATTTGTAGGGTCGTCCAGTTGGTTTTTTCCATTCCCCTCATTTCGACAGGTCCCATTAAAACGGCCCCTGGTGCAAAGCGGTCGTGATCTTCCATTGGTGTTGTTCCACCGCGGTCGGCAAATACCAGTTTGGCGGTGACGTTTGGAGCAATGGGATGGGTGCTGTTTCCAATTTCCAGCCGCCCTGCTGGATTGCTCACGATGTATTCAACTCTTAGCTCCGTGTTGACATCAGTGGCGAATTGTAGGGTGCCGCCTTGAATCTGAATAGATTTGTACTCCGTGGCTATTTCAGCATCTACGGTTACGGTGATTCCACTTGGGATGAGGATGCGGTCGTCGGTTGTTGGGATCGTGCCGCCCCAGGTATTTGGTGCCGTCCAATTGCCAGAATTGATAGCGCTTACAGTAGGGGTTCCAGCTACTTGGATAGGAGATTGGGCCTGAATGAGCCCCCATCCTGATCCAAAGATCATTAGGAGAACGATTAGCATTTTTTTCATGTGGTTGACTTTAAAGGTTGTTGAATACAAAGGTTCTCATCTCCTCATCGCAATCTGAGCAAATGAAATAGGCGCCATGATCTCCGCCTTCTATTTTTTTGAATTGATTCGTAATGCCCAAGCTATCTAGGATGGGATGGATTAAACAGGAGCCTTCTGTGAAATCTCCTTGGGGATTGCTTTGTGCTTCTGGGTCTTTGTCGCAGTAGACATCCGTATCCATTGCTCCATGTATGCTGTACAAGATGGGTTCATTGGCTGATACCCAATTGGCACTAAATAAGCCTCCAGCGATATTGATTACCCCTTTTACCTTTTCACTAGCGCCTGGATTTCCGCTGTTTCCAGATAATCCTCCACTGGCGGCGAGATAGCTTTGCAATTCGGGTGGGGCAGAAGAAATTTCAGCATCTTGGAAATAAGCATAATGTAGTGCAGTCACTGCTCCTGCGGAAAATCCGCCAATAAAGATATTATTGGGATTGATGTTGAATTTGTTATCAATGGTAAAATACCGAACAGCGGCTTTCATATCTTGCACGGCATCGACAACAGCCTTTTGTAAACTGGGATCTGCTACTCCTCCAATGAGGCGATAGCTGATGGTCGCAGCGACATAGCCCGCTTTTGCAAATTTTTGAGCCAGCCCATCAAAATCTTCTTTTGCTCCTTCTGCAAAGCCTCCTCCATGGGCTAAGATGATCAGTGGGCGATTGGTCTCTGTGTCATTAGCTGGTTCGTAGATGTTCATCAGCAAATCTGTATTGGCTCCTGATTGATTGGTATTGGCGCCGTACTTTACCTCCTTGGTGGCCGTCACCTCTGTAAATAGGGTATCCAAATATCGCGTGCCCATTGGAGCAGGCGGGGTTGGTGGGTCAGGGGTTATGGTGGTATCCTCATCCTTTGAACAGGCTGGGGATAAAAGCGCTAATGTCAAAAAAAGGATAAGTCCTTTTGTGATTTTTAATTTGATATTCATCATGATTAGATCATTTGATGTTGAAAAAATGTACGATGTAAAGAACGAGGGGAAAGGGCAAAAACACCATTAGTCTAGGGAAAGAGCTGTCCTGTATTCAAGGATTTGAGCGTATACAGGACAAGCCAATTTTCTTTTTATAGGCTCCTGGGCTCAGGCCAGTCACTTTTTTAAAGGTGGCGTAAAAATTACTTCTGGATTTAAAGCCGACCTCTCTTCCAACAGCTTCCAAAGAGTAGATATGAAATCGCTCGTCGACCAATAGGTTTTTGGCCAAATTGATGCGATAGTGGTCGATAAACTGGTTGAAATTCTTGGTGGTATTTTCCTTTAAAACCCTGGTGATGGTACTGGGGCTGAGGCCCAAAACAGTAGCTAAGCGTTCTCGGTTGAAGCCTGGGTCTTTGAACAGTTGCTGCTCTAACATCAATTCCTGTATCCGTTTGAAGTGTTGGAGGGATGTTTTTTTGACGGTAGGTACTGTTTTCCTTTCGTTTGGGCCAGCGGTTTTTTTACTTGAGTGAATTGGGGCAGATTGATTTAAGCGCTGGACGCCAAAGTAGGCGACAACCATCAATAATATGGACATACTATTGGTCAAATAATCCCAATAGTCGATATGAAATAGGTATTCTACGGCATCTAGCATTAACCATCCAATCACCAATAAAGTCAATACAATAGCCATAGCATAGAGCCATTTTTTTGTGGCTATAGGACCTTTACTTCTTTGGATGATGGGAAGGGACAGCGCGGTGACCAACAAAAAGAATAGACCAATAAAATAGACCTCCATTTCCTCGTACTCCTCCAAGCCTTCTCCCCAAATGGGATCCATGATTTCTTCTCCTAATATAGCTGAGGTATATAAAGCACTCAATGCAAAGAAAGGAAGAAAGAGCCATTTGGAAATTTGGGGATGTGGAGTCGCTTTCAGGCTGGCACAAATGTAGAAATAGAAAAGTACAGCAATCAGGTATTCTATCCGAATACAGTCCAGAAATTCTGCCAGTATAGTCCCCACCGTCCAGGCACTAATTTTTAGCAGCAGCAGTACGAAAAGGAATAGGATCGCGGCCAGCAGTTGATTGGATCGACTGTGGTAATGATCAGAAGTGATCAGTAAAAAGCTAAAGAAAAGGCCCAGACTAATTCCAGGCAGCATAAACATTTGTGCGGTATCGATCATTGCATTCCCTTGTAAGTTGGTAATTAGAAAAAGAGGAGCAGAAGGGAGGACTTCTATTCATCTCTCTAATCAGGACATTTAAGCAATGCAAATCCCCTATTCGATGTGGCGATTAATTTTATACCAATAGGTGATTGATTGGGGAAACCCAGACTCATCCCAAGCTTTCATTTGAGCCATAAGTGGTTTTGGAGCAAGCCCAAGGCCCATTTTACGTACTAGCTGATTACTCCTTTACTCGATTCCAATCATTCATAGCTGAGGCTGACTCAGGAAATAATTGGTGGTTGAAGTAAAAGTACTTCTTGGCTTTCTCGTAATCTTTATTGTTGTAGTAATGGTAAGCTTTAATCTGAATCAGCATTTCATCCCATGTTTTTCCCTCTAGCATAGCTAGGAAAGTGGAATCAATAGCAGTCTGCTCGAAGCGTTTGGATGCTAGCAGATTCAATGTTTGTTGGTAAATTCGTTTTTCTTCTTCTGTTCCTGTCAATTCTGTTTTGATGAAATAGCTGAGGTCGATATAGTCCGTATGGTCGGAGTTGGCGAGAATGGCGACGATGTAATCATCAGTGGGATACCACATTAGTTCGCCTCTTACGCCATAATATCCTCCCAGATGACCAATGATAGCTTGGCCATTATTTTCATTAATACCTATTCCATAGCCATATTGGCCATAGCCAGTGCTTATTTGGGGGTGGAACATTTGCTTTTTGCTTTCTTCTTTGAGCAGTTGGTGGGTTTTTAGACCCTGGTAAAATTTGATCAGGTCTCCAGTAGAGGAATAGGCACCTCCAGCTGGGCTACTGCTTTTGTTGAGGTAGTAATTGGTTTTCCACTCGTCTTTTTTGTCTACAGGGCGGACGTAGCCAACAGCGGCATTGGGGATGATGTCAGTCAGTTTCCAAAGACCAGTATGTTGCATATCCAATGGCTCAAAGAGGTATTGATTCAGATAGTCCTTATAGCTCATTTGGGCGACCTCTTCAATGATATACCCCAATAGCATAAATCCTACATTGCTGTAAGCATATGTCCCTACTTTGGAGGAGTCAATGCGGTAGTCTTCATAAAAGGCTAAGTAATCCGCCAATTCCAAATAGTCGAACTTATCCTTTTGGTCATAGTCTTCACTAAACCACAGGGGCAAGCCGCTGGTATGGGTCAGCAATTGATAGATGCTGACAGCATCACGAATGGCTTTATTGGGGAATTGAGGCAGATAGGTTCCTACCGTATATTGCAGGTCAATTTTTTGTTGCTCTTCTAATTGTAGGATGGCAACGGCAGTAAACATTTTTCCTATAGAGGCCGTATTGAGCTTGGTATCCATCTGGTTGGGGACTTGATGGGCCCTATTGGCATAGCCAAATGCTCTTTCTAGCACCAAGCTATCTTTATGGGAGATGGAGATGCATAAACTAAAGTTTTTATCTGCTGCTAAGGTATTTAGGTACTGATTGATCCTGTCGATACTGGTGTTCTCTTGACCGTATACTATGGATAGGATCGCAGTGAATAGGCACAGGAGGAGCGACTTGTTGGCTGGGGAGCTATTGACTTTATAAGAGATTGAGTGGATTAGAAAGTGGTTTCTAGCTTTATT
>JBCBDH010000500.1:0-5111 GCA_038529855.1 Bacteroidota bacterium
AGTGATTTAGTGAAATGATTGGGTATGGTAAGAGATACCTGTCGAGCGAAAAACATGTTGGAATGGTTGTAAATGTAAATAAGGAGCAAGAAGTGATTGAGCAGCAAGGTGCTGTACAATTTGATGATAAAATCTATCCCTTTGTCTTTCCAGAAATTAAGGATTGGCCTATATACCGATTGCATGAAGACCGAAAAAACTTTGTGCAGGAATTGGAGCGCTATATTTTTGAGCGACTGACCAGCCAACGCGGCGTCCAAATCTATGACCTGATCGCCCAAACCATCTATCTGGAAAAAATTCGAATGAAGGATGATCCCTGGAAGGTCGATCCGCCCAATGAGCGAGCTTACTGGAAGCGATTGGAGAAGCGGCTGGCCAAAAATGCCATTAATGGAGAGGAAGAGGCCGTAAAGGCCGAACAACAGGAGATTCTTCAAAAGATCATTCACCGCTACTCTGAAGAAGTCGTAGGCACCTTTAATATCCAAGCTTTTCTTTTTGCTCGAAAATTTCTAACCCTGACCCTCAATCGATTGCTCAATACGGCAGGGAATCGCAATTTTCGGCGTTTGTACAGCGCTCGACTGCGATTGCATGAGCGCTTTAAGTTGAGCGGACCTTTAGAGCAAATTCGAAATCTGGCCAAGAAAGGAACCATTGTTATTGTCC
The DNA here is from genome assembly GCA_038529855.1 of Bacteroidota bacterium. Lineage (GTDB taxonomy): Bacteria > Bacteroidota > Bacteroidia > Chitinophagales > Saprospiraceae > JBCBDH01. The sequence goes on from JBCBDH010000500.1 coordinate 673, forward strand.
CTACCCATTCCAGTAATTTGGACTCCGTAGTGATTGCTTGGGCGATGGATCAGATGATGGGGCTCCCTTGTTTTTCCTTTGGTGCAGGACTTAATCTCTACAATAGCGGCGTTATTGCCTATTTCCTTAATCGGATCGGTACCTATCGGGTAGATCGACGGAAGAAAAACCCCATCTATCTCGATACGCTAAAGGGCATGTCCAAACTGGCCATACAAAGAGGGACCAATAGTTTATTTTATCCCTTGGGAACTCGTTCGAGATCTGGAGAATTGGAAAACTACTTTAAAAAGGGCCTTTTGGGTACGGTGGTGGAAGCGCAGCGCAGCCTTTGTCAAAAAAACGCCAAGAATAAGGTATTTATCATCCCACTTGTTTTGAGCTATCACACCGTTTTAGAAGCTCCTTTCCTCATCGAACAGCACCTGAAAAAAACGGGTAAGGAGCGCTATCACAAGACCAATAGAGATCAATCTTACAGCGTTCGAAAGATCAGTAATTTTCTTTGGAACTTCTTCTCTCGCGAATCCGATATCGTTCTTTCTTTTGGAAAGCCACTAGATGTACTTGGCAATTTTGTCGATGACAATGGTACTAGTTATGACCGTCGACAAAATGAAGTAAAAATCGAAGACTACTTTAAGAGCAATCAAAAAATCACCAAAGACTTACAGCGTGAAAGGGAATATACCAAGGTCTTGGCCACAAGAATCATTGATCGCTATCACAAGGAAAATATTGTACTGAGCAGCCATCTCATTGCCTTTGCCGCTTTTAACCTCTTACTAAATAAAAATCCTAAACTCGATCTATACAGCACGCTACGTCAGCCCGAAGAAGAGTATGTATTCGCTATTGAAGAGTTAATTAATCTGGTAGAAATCATTCGAACCAATTTATTTGAAAAGAATAACGAAGGAAAGATCAAGCTATCAGAACAAATCTTCTGGGATGTTGATCGGTTGATTGAAGATGGGGTTAAAAACCTGGGAAGCTATCACACCAGAAAGCCCCTCTACTACACCAAGAAAACAAAGGAGATTAAAAGCGAAAATTTCCAAGTCCTCTTCTATTATCACAACCGCCTGCGGACCTATGGATTAGATCAAGAAATTGCTGAAGTCCATAATTTAGACCAGTATTTTTGATTATTTAACCGTGAATTGAATAATCCAGAAATGAGTGCTTTACAAGATAAATACATCAATCCACTAACAGATTTTGGGTTCAAAAAATTATTTGGTACGGAACCCAATAAGGATCTTTTGATTGATTTTTTAAATCAAATACTACCAGAAAAACACCATATTGATGAACTAAGCTATTCAAGAAACGAACACCTTGGTCATCTACATCTAGACAGAAAGGCCATCTTCGATCTATACTGTATTGCCAAAACAGGAGAACGGTTTATTGTAGAGATTCAAAAAGCCAAGCAAAATTATTTCAAAGATAGAAGTGTTTACTATTCCTCCTTCCCGATTCAAGAACAAGCCAAAAAAGGCAATTGGGATTATCAATTAGACCCAGTATATACGATTGGAATTCTAGATTTCATTTTTGACGATCACAAAAATGAACAGGAGTTGATCCATTTCGTAGAGTTAAAAAATCAGCGATGCGAAGTCTTTTATGATAAGCTAAAGTTTATCTACATTGAGCTCCCTAAGTTTACAAAGGATGAAAATGATCTAGAAACCCACTTTGATAAATGGCTGTATGTTTTTCGGCACCTATCCAACCTCCAAAACAGGCCAAAGGCACTTCAAGAAAAGGTTTTTACTAAGTTATTTGAAGCAGCAGCAATCGCCAATTTTACAGTAGAAGAAAAAGTGGCTTATGAGGAGAGCTTGAAATACTACAGAGATATGAAAAATGTAGTGGATACCTCGAGAGCAGAAGGAAGAGCGGAAGGTAAAGCAGAGGGTATCGCTGAAAGTAAAGTCGAAATAGCCCAAAAGCTAAAGAGCAAAGGCATGAATCATCAGGAAATCGCTGATATCACTGGATTAAGTATGGAAGAAATACAAAAGCTATTGTCATAAAGCATGAAGTAAAGCTGTAGGCAAGAAGAAGATAGCCCACACGAACATTCTTGCAATTTTCAACATTAATACTACTCCTCTACAGATTAAATAGAAGGGTCGATATTAATCCCCTACTCTATTATAATCGCTTGATTCTGCACACCAGCTGGCGTAGTCATCTGCAAGAAGTAAGTGCCAGATTCAAATACCGCAGCATCTATAAAAAACTTGTTGCTTCCCCTAATAAACTGCCCTTCATGAACAGTATGAACCGCTCTACCCAATACATCGTGCAAGACTAATTTTCCATTAAAAGCTTGTGTCGTTTCTACGGGAATGCAAGTGATCGCAGATGCAGGATTAGGAAAGACAGCAAGTAATTGACTATTAGAAGCATCCAAATCATTGGTATTAACGATGGTACATTGCTCTATATCAACAGTCCAAAAACCAGCTGGAGCTGTAATGGGACGATTGATGGTTTTGCCAGAATTGGCGGTTGCTTCAATGTAGTATTCAAGCTTAGCGTCACCAGGCTGTCCAGGGATTTCTGCCGTCCACTCATCATTGGCAACAGCAGTCATTGCCACACTTACAAAGGCTTGATTGGGATCATTGCGATAAAAGACTTGGGCTGAACTGACGCCACTGACATGCTTGATACTAGCAGATAGCGCAATTGCTTCATCGTTACAAGCTTCTCTTTGCTTTTCATGGGTAATGAGTAAGGGCTCATCTACTCCTACCTCTTTGGTAATGCAGTGAATAGCTCCACTCAAAGGTATAATGGCATTACAGTCGATACCAACCACCTTATATCCTGGCATATTTTCCCGCCAAATGCGTAGCGCTGTTGAGTCGTAAAATTCCTCGTAGGTAGGCACTAAGATGGTCTTATTGATAAAAATAGCATTCGTATAGGTGCGATAATCGGCAAACCAAGCATCGTCAGGATAGAGGTCATCCGCATCAGGTGGCATGGGGATGCGAACGATTTTGTAGGGATTACCATAGGGAGTTTTGAACTGGCTAAGGATATAAAAAATATTGGCCTCGATCTGGGGTCCATCTGCTACCCCCGTTGGATACTGCCCAACAATTAGCGTCTCCTCATCCAATATCTTCATATGCATATCTATGTGACTGATTCCATCAAAGGGAAGCGCAACCATTTTGATGTACTCCGCTATACCCAAGTAGTCGTCCATAATTCTGTCAACATCCGCTTCAGAATGATTGCTAATGCCCCAATCATTGGTCGCATCATTTTCTTCGAGTATCAAACGTGAGGAAAAACCAGTTCCCATACCATCAGACATATAATTTCCGCCTGTGTGTACCAAATCGTTAGGAACGCTGGTCGTGCAGTAAAGTGGAAGACCTAATTCTTCAGCAATGGTCTCTGGCACCGTATCATCCAAAGGACGTGGCCGATTGTAAATCCAATCAACTAAGACCAACTCTTCTACATCATTCAAATAAGCCGTGTTAGGGCCATAATCCCTTACCCAAATGCTGTCAAAGTTATCAATGACAAAACGCACATTAGTAGACCAATCAACGCCTCCATTACTGAGGGCATTTTGGACACTAGTTGCATTGCTACAAACAATGATGACTTCTACTTCCTCCTTTGCATGACGAACGATTTCTGTTAGGATAGCTGGAAAACCCGTCCAAGTAATCACAATAGCCTGTAGTTCTTCCCATTCTGCTAAGGAGCGAATAGCGGTATTGGGAGGAGTAGCTTCACAGGCCATGGAGCGCTGTTGGACCGTTGAGATGTAATCTGCCATTTTAGCTTCCTCGCCAAGTGCAAAACCTCTGGGCAACACACGATCATTTTGAGCCAATAGCTGGGTAGTCACCAATAGCAAAAAGAAGAGTAGTCGATTTTTCATAGGTTGTTAGCTGTACGTTGCGTTGGGTTTAAAATTCGAAGATGATACCCAAACTAGGTAGAATAGGCAACTGATCAACTCGCTCATACTCTACTCGATCAAAGAAAAAGATATTATTGCGATTGTACACATTGGTCACACTCGCTACGACATCTAATTTAGAATTTTTACTGAAAATAAAGTGACGCTTTAGCGATAAATCTAAGCGATGATAATAGGGTAAACGCCCTGAATTACGGTCTTCTGAGTAAATAATTCCCAATTCGCCATTATCCGTCAAAACGTCAGTTTGTAAACCATCCTGGAAATCGTATACCTGATAGAATCCTTGGGTCAGTGTAAAAGGAAAACCAGAGCCCATATTCCAACGAACACTTGCTTCCCACTGCTTGGTATCTCCCATAGAATAGGTCGCTAGAATATTGATATTGTGGCGGCGGTCAAAGATCGTTGGATAGACCTGTTCGCCATCATCTCTTCGAACATAACCTAAAGAATAGGTCGTCCAAAG
>JBCBDH010000501.1:0-5109 GCA_038529855.1 Bacteroidota bacterium
CAAACTCTTGTTTTTAAACTCGATATTGACCCACTACTATGACGATTTTTGATAAGATCCAAGAGCTTGCGTTCAAAAAACACTAAGCTGTTCTATTCTATGCTACTAACAAATATAAGAAATAATATCGTAATATTTCCCATTGCTTATAAATATTTCTTCAAATAGCCCAAGGGCCATATTTAGTACGGTTATTGTAAATTTTAATCCTATTTACTGGCTGCTTTAGAAAGTCGATACTTTAATTATTAATAAAATATCGTATATTTGAATGTAGCACAGTGTATCACAGAATGTTCTAGCCAATAACAATCAACCAACAAAAACACACCTATGTCTATCAATACGGCAGCTGTATTGGCCCCAGTCCTTCACAGCGAAGCATCTTCCCAATTTGACATTCAGCTAGAACTTATCCAATCCGAAAACGGTCTTGATATTTATCGTTTGCGTATGCAAGCCGAAGTGCCTACTCCAACTCAATCCTTTCAACTAAAATGGCGGCTTCCCGCCCAAAACATCAAAGGGGTTTGGAAGACCTCCAGCTTATACGAAAAGCGCCTGCAATACGATTGGGAATTGGAACACCTCAAATCGCGGATTTCCATCGAGGCACCAATCATCTGCCTTTTCGGACATGATGACAGCAATAGACTCACCTTCGCCTGCTCAGATGCGGTAAATACTTTGCAGCTCAATGCCCTCCTTCGAGAAGAGGACAGCCATGTGTATTGCTTCATCGACTTTTTTTCGGAAGAACATCCTCCCATCCAGTACTACGAAGCAGAAATTCGAATTGATCAACGCACTTGTCCTTACTATGAAAGCATACAAGACGTAGCGCATTGGTGGGCCAGCTACGAACACCTACGCCCTGCCAAGGTCCCCGATATTGCTCGACAGCCGCTTTACTCGACTTGGTACCAATACCATCAAAACCTAGATCCAGACACCATTGTGGCAGATTGCCAGGTCGCCAGACAACTTGGCTATGAAATCATCATTATCGACGATGGCTGGCAAACGCTGGATAACAACAGGGGCTACGACTATACGGGTGATTGGCAGCCTGAGCGCATCCCAGATATGGCGGGTTTTGTCAAAAGGATTCATCAAACGGGAATGAAAGTTGGACTATGGTTTTCAGTCCCCTTTTGCGGAAAGCACTCCCGAGCCTATCAGCGATTCAAGGGTAAATTCTTAACGGAGAACCACCGCTGGGCGCCTGTATTTGATCCGCGCTACCCCGAAGTCCGCCAACACCTAATTGACATCTACTGCCATGCCCTAAAGCAATGGAATCTGGATGGTTTTAAACTGGATTTTATCGACGATTTCGATGTGTATCCAGAAACGGTACTCACCAAGGCTGACGGGCGGGATTATGCCTCTGTCAATGCTGCGGTTGATCGCTTAATGACGGATGTTTACCAATCCTTAAAAGCCATAAAGCCCAATATTTTTATTGAATTCCGACAGCGATATATTGGTCCAGCTATGCGTAAATTTGGCAATATGCTCCGCGCTTTTGATTGCCCCAATGACAGCTCAAGCAATCGAATTCGGACAACGGATGTCAAATTGCTTTGCGGACAGACCGCCATCCATTCCGATCCTTTGATCTGGCACAGAGACGAAGCGGTTGAGGTAGCCGCCTTTCAATTGCTAAATGGCTTATTTGGGGTACCTCAGCTTTCTGTAGAGATCCAAAATATGCCTGCCGATCATCTCGCCATGATCCAATTTCTCAACCAATATTGGAAAGATCATCGCCACATTTTACTGGATGGTGATTTCAGGGCCTTTAATCCACAAGCCAATTATCCCCTACTCCTTTCCCAAAAGGACAATCACCAGATCATTAGTATAGGACAAGATCAAGTCATTCCCTTGGGTGATAAGCTAATTACCGATATATTCAATGTCAAGATGAGTGATCAAGTCGTTATCCGTACAGCGGATGCCTTAAATGTTCAGCTACAAATTTGGGATTGTATGGGCAATGAGCAGCTCAAACAAAGGGTCTCCTGGTCAAAAGGCTTGGTAGAAATTGCGTTGCCCGTGTCGGGTTTGCTTAGAATTCGACGCAGTCCTCACTAATGCTTTTCCACTAGGCGATCTACTACGAAACGGCCAATATCTTTTCCTTGCTGTACGCCATCTTCGATAGCGGGTCTGTAGTGTATGCCTCCATACAGGCGACTAATAGCGGCTTCATCGGCCGCCTGATAAAAGGAGCCATATTCTCGAATAGGAAGGCCATAGGTCACTTCCGTTGAATCGACAAAGGCGAAATCCTCTCCAAGTAAATTGCTCAACATAACAGCGGCAGCGGAAGAGATGACGCTGTGGCCACTGGTGTATTCTGGGAAGGCAGGCGTTTGCAATAGCGGTTTCCAATCAGGATCGATGTGTTCGTTGATATAGGTTTCAGGACGGATGAGGCTGCTGCGGTATTTTTCATCCCAGCAACTAATAAAAGCATCGGCGAGGGTAATGGATGTTAGGGCAAAAATTCGAGCTGCCTCTTGAGCACTTTGTTGGCTCTTTTCAATGGCGATACCTGCAATGGATATCCAATGACCACCTGGAGAGATTTTCTGATCAAAAAAGGTGAGGTGACCTTTGGTGTGAGAAATATTAGGATTGCAATCCCAAAACTTGGCAATGGCTCGACGCTCTTCGTTCAGACCGCGTACGGTTTCATATACATCCAATGTTTCCTTGTAAAAGGGAGAGCTTTGGTCGATAGAAAACCGCGTAGGAGGCGGCGGGGTAAATTGGCTCGCGGAGTCGATGACAAAAGTCCTTAGGGTATTCCAATGGGGTTCGATGGCAGGCATATAATCGGGGGGCGTGGGTTTCCAGCGTCCTGGTTCTTTAGATAGCACATACTGGGATTTGGCGGTGCGTTCCAGATAGCCATCGCTATTGGCCCAATTGAGGATATGTTGCCCCACCTTACGCCCATAGGCAATGGAGGATTCATAGCTTTTGGAAGGTAGTCCAAGGGCCTTAACGCTATTGAGGTATTGTTCTTCCGCCTCTTCTATTTTTTCCCGCCCATAAACCAATTCTTTGGCCACCGTAGCAAAGGCTATCATTGCGGAAAGTGGGCGATAAACTGGGCTCGTCTCCTCCAAAAGGGGTAAAGGCTCCAAATCCTTTAACTGACCGGCAAAACTGGGATAGATCTCTTCCCCGCCAGCCATCACCTCATAAGCGGCAATATTGGGGTAGACATAGATGCGACTACAAACAGGCGGAGTAAAAATATCTGCTACCATCACTTTGGTCAATACCTTATTCCAATTGACCTGCTGTAGAGTAGAAAACTGATCAATTTCCTGGTAATCATATCGTTCTTGTTGGCAATGACTAAACAAGAGCAGGCTAGCCAACAGGCAGAGCAGAGGGATAATAGGCTTCATAAGAGGAGTCATTTCTAATCCTTTCCAACAAACTATTTAGGGATAAAATTAGTAAAATTTCAATCTTGCGAAGTAGGAAAAGGGCCTAAAATGCCGAAGAGGCTGCTTCCTTTAGGAAACAGCCTCTTCTCGGGTATGACATTAAAGGGGTATTAATACCTCTTATCGTAGCCGCCGCCTTTGTTATAGCCGCCGCCACCTCTGTTGTAGCCACCGCCACCACCACGGTCGTAGCCACCGCCACCACCTCTGTTGTAGCCGCCGCCACCGCCTCTATCGTAGCCACCGCGGCCACCGCCGCCACCAAAGCCACCTTTCTTTCTTCTGTCTTCTGCCTCTTTTACAACAATAGTCCTACCATCAAGTTCCGAGTTATTCAGTTCTGAAATTGCAGTTCTGGCTTCATCATCGTCAGGCATTTCAACGAAGCCATAGCCCTTAGATCGGTTGGTAAATTTGTCCATGATGATCTTTACAGTGTCAACTTGGCCAAATTCTTCAAAAACATGTCTTAAACCAGACTCATCGGTGTCGTAGTTTAATTTTGCAACAAAAATGTTCATAAAAAAAATTTAAAAAGATAAATACGAGAGAAACTTTAAGGTAGGAAAGGAAAGCCCTGTTTTTAAGGCTTTAATTAACTAAGCATAAAATAAATCTCAAAAAACACCATAAAAATACCGATTTATATAATGCCACGCACTAATTTGACCGTTTATTTGCAGAAAAAATACTTTTTATTGGGAATTTGGGCCTCAGGGCATTGACAAATGGCTCAGATTAGCCCTAGTAAATATAGTACTATAGCGTAAAGGGCTGGTCTGCAATGGATAGAATATCTTTTTGAGGGCCAAATACTGGAATGGCAAACTAGAATTCTACCCCATAATCGTTGGCTAGTTTTCAATAATCCCCTACTTTCGTCGTTAATGGTGCATATCCATTCTACACCCTCAAACTTAAAACCACCTTTAGTATGATGAATCTAAAAGCCCAATTCCCATTACTGCTTTTACTCGCCCTCTTTTTGCCTCTGTTGCCATCCTGTGTAAGCAAGAAGAAATTTGCCAGCTTGCAAAATGAATTGGCGGTCGCCAATGCCGATCTTGGCAAATGTGGGGAGAGTCTTAATGATTATATGAACCGACTTTCTACCTGCCAGCAAGAAAAAGAGCGCTTGCAGGGAGATCTTCGCAATGCCAATGGCAAAATTACGTCCGATGAAGCTCGGATTACCGACCTCAAAGACCAAATCGAAGATATCAAGACCCAAAGAGATAAACAGCTCGAACAAGTAGGTGACCTGACAGTGCTCTCCCAATCTGCCAATGAAAATATCAAAGAGACCTTGGCGCAGTTGGAGGGGAAGGACAAATACATCCAATTTCTTCAAGCCGCCAAAACCAAGGCCGACTCCATCAATCTGGCGCTCGCCGTCAACCTGAAAAGCGTACTGGCTCAAGGGGTAGCTGATGAGGATGTCAACATTAAAGTAGACAAGACCGTCGTCATGATCAACTTGTCGGATAAAATGCTCTTTCAAAGCGGTAGCTCAACCATTACATCCAGAGCGCAGGTTGTTTTAGGAAAAATTGCTCAGATCATCAAAACTAAGCCCGATCTGGATGTAATGGTTGAGCTACCGCTTTGAAAGAGCATTTTATCCGACAAGTTGATC
>JBCBDH010000502.1:0-5108 GCA_038529855.1 Bacteroidota bacterium
AAAGGACTTTCCAGTGATGCGATCCTGGGTATTGGCATTGCTGATGATGCAAATACCCAGGATCGCATCACTGGAAAGTCCTTTGCGACCCGCTCGGAAGTCATTGCGCAAAATGGCATGGTTTGTACCAGCCAGCCTTTAGCTACACAGGTGGGTTTGGAGATTTTAAAAAATGGCGGTAATGCCATTGACGCCGCCATCGCTGCCAATGCGATGCTAGGATTAGTAGAGCCAACAGGAAATGGGATTGGTGGCGATTTATTTGCCTTGGTTTGGGATGCCAAAAGCCAGAAGCTTTATGGCTTAAATGCAAGCGGCCGCTCCCCCAAAAGCTTAACACTGGCCTATTTTAAAGACAATGGCTACGACAAAATTCCTGCCTATGGGCCATTACCTGTCTCTGTACCAGGCTGTGTGGACGGTTGGTATGAATTGCATGGCAAATTTGGTCAATTGCCAATGAACGACGTCCTTACCCCAAGCATCCAATATGCCAGGGAGGGCTTTCCCGTCACTGAATTGATTGCTTATTATATGCAGCGCAGTGCGCGTTTTCTACAAAAATTCAAGGGATTCAAGGAAGTGTATATGCCCAATGATGCAGCACCTCAAAAAGGAGAGATTTTTAAGAACCCAGCACTGGCCAATACCCTGGAAAAAATTGCAAAAGGAGGAAGAGACGCTTTTTACAAAGGAGATATCGCCAAAACGATTGCTCAATACATCAAAGAGCAAGGTGGCTTTTTGTCTGAGAAGGATTTAGCCGATCACCAATCAGAGTGGGTAACGCCTATCTCCGCCAATTATCGCGGCTATGACGTCTGGCAGCTACCGCCAAATGGCCAAGGAACGGCTGTTCTACAAATACTCAATCTGCTGGAAGCTTATGATATAGCAGACATGGGTTTTGGAAGTTCAGCCTATATTCACGCCTTTGTCGAAGCCAAAAAACTGGCTTATGAGGATAGGGCGAAGTACTATTCTGACCCAGCTTTTAACGAGCTACCTATCGATGCACTTATCTCTAAGCCCTATGCACAAGAGCGGAGGGCTTTGATCAATGAAGATCGGGCCGCAAGGCGCTATGATGCGGGGAATCTGGAAACGGGAAATACCATTTACCTATGTACAGCTGACAAGGAAGGCAATATGGTCTCTCTAATCCAAAGTAATTTTCGCGGTATGGGTTCGGGAATGACACCAGATAGTTTGGGTTTTATCTTGCAGGATCGCGGCGAATTATTTGCGCTGGAAGAAGGACACCTCAATGTTTATGAACCTGGCAAGCGACCTTTTCACACCATTATCCCAGGCTTTGTTACCAAAGATGGAGCCCCCTATATGGCTTTTGGCCTAATGGGAGGCGCTATGCAACCACAAGGCCATGCCCAAATCATCATCAATATGATTGATTTTGGTATGAATCTGCAAGAGGCAGGTGATGCGCCAAGAATCCAGCATATGGGTTCTTCCCAACCTACAGGGAGTACGATGACAGATGGGGGAAGGCTGGTCCTGGAAACGGGCTTTGACTACGAGAGCATTCGCGCACTAATGCGCAAGGGGCATAAAGTTGGCTATTCGCTGGGAAGCTATGGTGGCTATCAAGCCATTTTATACGATCAAAAAAATAAAGTGTACTACGGCGCCTCTGAGTCCAGAAAGGATGGGCAAGCCGCTGGTTATTAATCACCTAATATAAAGACCAATCCAAATATGCTACATGTTATCGACCTTAATTTTCAAGGTATCAAAAATAGTATTGCAGCCTTTCTCGTAGAGACCTCTGATGGTCCAGTACTCATCGAAACTGGGCCCAACTCTACCCTCTCCCATTTGCAAGCAGGTATTGAGGCAGCGGGCTATGACATTACGGATATTTCCCATGTTTTGCTCTCCCACATTCACCTGGATCATGCAGGAGCTGCGGGTGATTTTGCAGCGCTGGGCGCCACGATACACGTCCACCCCAATGGTTTAAGACATTTGGCCAATCCATCTCGCCTGATGGATTCTGCAAGACGCATTTACAAAGATCAAATGGATCGACTGTGGGGGGAAATGAAAGCAATTCCAGAAAATCAGCTAAATGCAGTGGAGGATGGAGCAGTTATAAGGGTGGGCGAAGAAGAATTTATTGCTCATCATACTCCTGGTCATGCAGTCCATCACATCGCTTGGCAATGGGGAGCCAATTTGTTTTCGGGCGATGTTGCAGGCGTCCGCATTAACCAGGGCATATGTGTTCCACCCTGCCCTCCACCAGATATACACGTGGAAGATTGGCAGGAATCCATTAAGAAAATCCGAGCCATCGAACCTGAGGTACTCTATTTGACCCACTATGGCCAGGTCACGGATATTGACCGACATTTAGAAGAACTGGAAAATCGCTTATTGGACTGGGCCAATTGGATGAAGCCCTATTTCTTGAAAGGAGAGGCATTGGATGTTATCACGCCTTTGTTTCAAGCATATGTCAAAGAAGAATTAATTAAAACGGGGATTGATGCGGACGGATTGGTTCAATATGAAAGCGCCAATCCGTCTTGGATGAGTGTGGCCGGTCTGATGCGCTATTGGAAAAAGCACACCGAACGGTCTTAGTTTTCTAGCTTAATTAGGAAGCGGGCAACAATTCCTTGCTCTTTTGCAGTATGGTCTTCATGATTTGCACATCAGGCAAGGCCATATCCTGTTCATCGGGTTCTAATTGTTGCAACTCCTTAGAAAGCGAACCATCCACTCCTGGACTAACCATTTCAACTGTGTTGAGAAAGATGTAAGAACACAAGCTGGTTAAGACTAATAAAACGAACAAAGCAGATCGTAAACTTTTCCTTTTCATGAGGCTTTAGGGTTTTAGCACCACTTTAGTGTATAGTAGTGATAAATGATCGTATTTAAGATATCATCTTATATACGAAATGACTAGTTTTTAAGATCATCAACATCTACAAATAGACAAACGTCACAACAGAAAGACTGTCCAATTTGAAAAATGTTGCATCTGTAGCCCGACTTATCCCGCTTAATGATATAAAAATAGGCCAATCTCTATGGAAAAGTCACTTTTTAACACTATTTAACGTAATCTTTAACATAAAAAAGCACCCTGCCCAAGCCTCTGGTTCCATTAGACAATGTAAACAGATAGGCATAGTCAACATTAATAATGCAAATTATATGTTATACATCAAATTGTACCCTATTTGTCATTCTAAATTCAATCTTAGTTAGTATAATTGCATATTATAGCTAATCTTAATAATAATTTTAAAAACCTAAATAACGAGGATTATGAAAAAACTCTACTTTAAAGCGTTTATAATCGCCTTGCTACCGCTGATGTTCGTGTCTTTCAACGCACAAGCACAGGACGTGCTGTATCACGGTAAGCTGAAAGTTAGTGGTGCCAATGAGATCGATTGGGACATTGATGCAATCGTTGCCAACTTTGGTCGGATGACCGGTGGTTTTTCTGGTGATCTGGTTTGGGTCACTGATGGTGTAACTGCACCAACCGATCTTGACACCGTCAGTACATTAGGACAGTATGGATGTGAAGAACTAGTCAACGGCAGCGATTTGGATGGCAATATTGCCTTTATTGGTCGTGGCGCCTGTGAATTTGGTGTGAAGCTAAGAAATGCAGAAACGGCTGGTGCTACTGATGGTATCATCGCCAATCGCGCACCAATTGGATTGGATATTGGAACACACACCAGAGGTTTGATCTGGATGGGCGCTGGCGCTGTAGGAGATTCTCTTTTAGAATCTACTCAGGGGGTCTTCATTAGTTTTGAAGATCGCTTAGAAATTGCTCGCCTTCTCGAACAAGGGCCAGTTGAAGTTACTTTTGAGCAAAACTGGATGTACGATGCTGCGGCAGCCTACTCTTACTGGACACCAATTGACAATGTAAAGCGTTTGGATGACATTCAATTGATCGCTGCTAATTTGGACACTGTTAACTTGTTTGACGTTGAGTTCACAGCAACAATCACTGACCCTGCAGGAGACGTAACTGTATTGACAGAAATGGTAGATACCTTCTTTGCCGTTGAGCCATTTGCTGATTCTCTCGCTGCAAATACCAGTGGTGAAACACAGGTTATCTTTGATGAGGGTTATATGCCAATGAGCTTAGGAGAATACACCGTTGTATTCACCGTAGCTACTCAGTCTGGTGACACTCCTATTGATAGTGAAAGCATGAGCACTAGCTTCCAGATTACAGAAGATACCTGGGGTCTTGACAATGGTGATATTGCCAATGATCGCGGTGTTGGAATGATGTTCGAAGCTTTTGTTGCAGCTACAGGTATCTACAATGTTGGTTCTTATTACCGCACTGGTGATGAAGCAACTTCTGCTATTGCAGCGACCTTCGCTTTGGCGAATCCTGGTGAAATGGAGCCAGGTCACGAATTCAATGTCTTCCTCTACAATGCAGACTCTGATGGTGACAATACTTTGGACAATGACCAAAGTGGTGTAGTAGAAGAAACAGGTGTTGACATTGGAGCAGCAGACATCGTTGCTGTTGGAACTTATATCATCGACGGTTCAGAAACCTCTAATCAGTTGCTGACCGTACAATTTGAAGATGCTGCGGTATTGGATACCAACAACATCTACCTCTTGATGATTGAAAGCTCTGGTTTCCAGTTCAACAGTTTTACACCTCCAGCTTACACGGCTACTGGTGGACAAAGCTATCCTGACTTTGGTACAGCTTACCAGCTGGGAACCCTCTTTGAAGTTGACGGTTTCGAATACTGGAATGATGTAGCTACTGTACTTCCTGGTTTCCCACACGGTGGTCGTCATCCATTGGTGAGATTGCACACAGATAACTTCGTTAATACGAAGGATATTGAAGTACTGGACGAAGCCAAGTTTAGTGTTTTCCCAACAATCAGCAATACGGAAGTGAATGTCCAGTTCAACTTGGATCGCATTTCTGACGTTGTCAAGCTAAGAATTACGGATATCAATGGTCGTTTGATTGCTAGCCGCGTTGAGCGTCAGGTTCAAGACCAGACCGTTACTTTCAATACCTCTGCTTACCCTGCTGGTGCTTATTTCATCAATATGGAGACTAG
>JBCBDH010000503.1:0-5099 GCA_038529855.1 Bacteroidota bacterium
GTACTCTGCTTTTCTTGTCTTAGTATCATGAGATACGATAAATCCTGGTTTTTTAATGATTAAGTGCCACCATAATTCTGCTTTAATTAGATTTCCAGAGTGTTTATCTAATCTATAACATAATTCAATATTAGGTTCTTCTTTATCATTGATTATTCTGCTTAGTTTGGTATAATGTAGATTCAAATCTTCTGAAAATTCGTTTCTTGATCTTTTCAATACTCTAATATATTCATTCAGGAATTTTCCAAATGTTTTCTCAAAGGAGAATCCTTCTTTCTTAATATAATTTTCAATTTGAAATCTCAATCTCATGACATCAGCGAGAATTCTGTCTTCTTCTGTTGTTTCCCTTAGGCTCTGTAATCTAATTTCTTTCATTTCCTTATCAAGCTTATCTTTTTCTTTGCTTGTTAAATCTGCTGGAATGAAAGTAGAATCAACAATCTCCTCATCACTAAATTGTTTTTTTAATTTTTGATATAATTTAGAATACTTCATCAGTTAAAAATATTTCTTGATTAAACCAATTGCTTCTTTTCTTTCTATAGCTAATTGTCTACCATATTGCGAGAATCCATATTTTTTTATATACAATCCAATTAATTCTGTTTTTGGGATTAAAGAGGTGAAGCCTAAGTATCCCTTTTCAAATGCAATTTGGACAGCAAAAGCTAATAGACATCCTGCTACTCGATCATACATTTTATTCTTTCCTCGATTAGAATTTGCATTCTCAATTAGATTGATATGAATTCTAAATTCATCCTTGATATTTATGACTGATAAGAGACCTTGAATCTCTTCATTTTCAAGCGTAACGATTTTAAATACATTATACTTTCTTTCAAGACTCCAATCAAATCCAAATTCTTTAGACTTTTTAATCAGTTTATAGTCTTCGTCTTCAACTTCAAGTATCTCAGCTTGGACTTCTCTCTTTGTTTTTACATGTAGTAATTTCATAGTGGCATTAACTATTTTACAAAAATCGTAAAATAATTTTACATTATCAATTCTTATTTATGAATCTTAATCTACGAGTGTTTTTTCAAGATTATAGTACTGAATATCAGATCTTTGAATAGATGAAAAATATCAATATACTAGTTTGAATAGAGTTTTTATTCTTAATTGAGGCTAACCCGCTTATTGACGCACTTTAATTCGTGTGTATAATGTTAGATATAAATGTACATACAAAATCGAAGTAAAGGAGAACCTAAGGGATCGTTTTAGTGATTAAAAAATGGAGAGCTTTTCGACTGTGCGCTTCCAGTCTCGGACGATGCCTTATTTGACAAGATGAGCTTACAGGGCCTTGGAAAGACTAATAAAAGTCAGCGAAGGAGACCAACTAGCTCTTTACAAAAAACGATTAGAAACATTATCCCAATAGAAATAGCGCGTCCACTTCAAGCAAACGCGCTATCTCAATCACGATCAAGCCTTTGCCATATGCTTCTCCATAAAGCCCACAATCTTGGGCAACTCCTCCACTAACAACTCCTTTAAAGGCTTAAAGGGCGTTCCATCATAATACCGCGCAATGGTGCCTGGGCCATCTGGACTGCCGTGATCCGCATCAATTGACTTTCGCCAGTATTCTGCGTGATTGGCCCATTCTTCCTGATCGACCAGCTCTGGGGCGGTAAACCAAACATTCCAAGTCAGTACATTGCCTTCCTTGAGCATATTCCCAGCAGCAGTATTGAAAACATCCAGTACCAATTGGTTGAATCGGTCTACTTTTTCGTGGCCAGTTTTGATGATGGGGCCGATCTCTACCCCTAGGTGGCCTTTGGTCCAGGCGATGCCAGCGTGTTTGGCGAAATCGGGGATGGGGAAGTCAGTGCTGAGGCCCTTTCTTAGGGGGAAGATGGGCTGATCAGGATGGCCAGGGAGGAAGGTGCGGATGCGAATGGCATTGGCCTTGTCAGAGGGGAAAGGGAGATTGAGTCTGTTGAAATCGTCCCAGATCTCTTTGAGGAAGCGATTCTCTTTGGCGCTGGGGCTAAACCAGATTCTTCCTTCTACCGTCATATCTCCAGCCAGTTCTTTGTTAGATTCATTGGCCCAGCCGCGGTTGCCTGTGACGGTTACCTCTACATTCATACAGCCCAGATGGGGGGAGCAGGCTCCTTGTTGGGGGCAGATGATGGAATAAACTCGGCCATCTACCGTATAGCCCAATCTGGAAATATCAGGGGCAAACATTTGGTAACAGCGTTTGGGATCTTCTTTTCCAGGTTCAGATGCCCAGCTAAATTCTGGCCAGACGACCTTTTGCTGACGGATCAGCTTGTCGATATTGGCTAGGTTGTCCAGCATGGGGAGGGAGCTCAGATTGGGGTCAGGGAAAGCGAAATCTGGATTGGATTGTTCAAAGCCACCTACCCATCCGTCTACGGGAGTGGGATTGATGAGCTTTCGCAATTTGTCGTCGGTAAGATCGACTTCAAAATTGATTGGAGGCGTGGATTCATCGGCATTTTTGATGACCTCATCTTTGGTATTCAACAACAAAAATCCAGCATCCTTGATCTCAAAATACAGATCGGGCTTGCGGTCGAATAGGTTTTGAAACTGCGAGCAGTCAAAGCTGAGGCTAAATGCGCCGTTGGTATCGGTAACGGCTATGCCCAGAAAATCATCTGCAGTCAGTAAATCTTTGTCATAGGCGATGACGTGGAGATCCACCACGCCTTCTTGATTGGCTTTGTTTTTTACCGTCCCAGCGACGGTATAGGTGGTCCCTGAAATGCTAATAGCACTACTCATATGAATGGTTTTTAGTGGTTAAACCAATCCCCGCGCAAATTAACGGCTCAGACCTTTCTGCACGACGGAATGGTAGAGAAATAAGGGGTTTGACTTTTTCTGGAATGCTGCAAGTATAATGATTATCTGTTATATTTCCCTGGCTTTTGTGGAAAAAATAGGAGGGCTATACGGCCTTTACTCGAATAAGCGATCCCATCCTCTGCCCACATAGCGGTGCTAAAAGACCAGCTTTCTTGTTTTCTGTTGCAAAGCTTTTAGTATCTTGGAAGCCGCAAATAGAGCGCTTAAAACTACGACCATGTCACAAAGTATTGCAAGAGATAGAATTCACAAAGCCATTATACACGAAGAGGATTTTCTCGATTTGTCAGGGCTGGGCTTAAAAAGGATTCCAGAGACGATTAACAATTTACCAGCATTGAAATTGCTCAATCTGAATGATAATGAGTTGGAGGATATTTCGGTCTTAGAGCCACTTAACCAATTACAGGTGATTAGCCTGAATGAGAATAGATTAAGCGAAGTACCTGGTTTTTTGTGTGAATTGGAAGTACCTATTCGCTGGGGCTCGCTCCACTCCTTTAGCTATATCTCCTTTTTATCTAGTCTCTTGCACTACATTCATCAATGCCTCACCTTGGCCTCCGCCAAAACGGTGGAAAGGGAACGAAAGCTGGTTTCTTTCTATATGAAGACGCTCGATATCAACATGAAGGAATTTGAGCTATTTACCAAGGCGCAAGGCTTGGTCTCCAGCATTACCTACCTCAGAGATTTGAATCGCGCCACCAGTAATGCCGTCATCCAAAAGCTATCTAAGGATACCTCAAAGGCCAAAAGCAAAGCACAAAGCATCATCGATGAACCTATTTGGGCATCGCATTTGTCGATGGTGTTTATCGAACAATTGACAAAAGACCTAGCGTATAATAGATGGGATTTTGCCCAAGAAAAAGCCATTAAGCTAAGCATTGATCTGGTCAAGGATATCCTATCCTCAATCAGAACAAATCTTACTTCCAGACGGCATACTCACTTAGGTGAAGAATCAGATATGCTCTCAGACTTTGTCAACGCCTTGCTAAAAGAATGGAATGAGGATTCATTGAGCTACAAGGATGCCAAAACCTACCTAAAAACGGCCCGTAAAAGATACCAAAATCAAAGGGTCATCCTTCAGGAAAGAGTCTTTGATAAAATCCAAGGCATCTACCTATTGGATAATCCATTCATTGCTCCTCCCCCTGAGATCATCGCCCAAGGCACCCCTGCCGTAAAAACTTTTCTACACGACTTCATGCGAAGGGAGATCCTCAATGAAGTCAAAGTCATTCTCGTGGGCGAAGGCTCTTCAGGAAAAACCAGTTTGGTCAAACGCCTTTTGGGGCAAAATTTTGACCGCAAAGAAAAGCAAACCCATGGTATTAAAATATCCAGACACGAGTTCCAGTACAAAGTGGGGCAAAAACTACGGGTCAATTTTTGGGATTTTGGCGGACAGGAAATCATGCATGCGACCCACCAGTTTTTTCTCACCAAAAGATGTCTGTACATATTGGTTTTGGACAGTCGTCGAGATGAAAAAGCGGAGTTTTGGCTAAAGTACATCCAAAGCTTTGGAGGGGATGCTCCTGTACTGATCGTCTTGAATAAAAATGATGAGAATCCCTCCTTTGATGTCAATCGAGGATTTTTGATCAAGCGCTATCCCAATATCCGTAAGTATTTCAAAGTATCCTGTTTGGAAAATTATGGGGTAAGGGAACTGAGAGATGAACTTAAAGAAAATCTGTGGAATCTGGAATTGCGAAAAACGGCATTTCCCAAGGGCTGGTTTAGGGTGAAGAAAGGGCTGGAAAAAATGACCGAAGATTACATCAACTACGCCACCTATCAAGCCATTTGCGACAAAAATCACGTGCAACCTGCAGCACAAAAAGTCTTGTTGGATCTCCTCAATGATTTGGGGGTGGTTCTGAATTACGAAAAACTGCGCTGGTACAATACCCAAGTCCTCAATCCCCTTTGGCTCACCAATGCCGTCTATCGAATCATCAACTCCCCCATCCTCGTCAAATCCAATGGCCGTTTTAACATCAATGACCTGGACAGCATCATCAACGATGCCCGCTACCAAAAAGAAAACCCTGAGCATTGGACCAATATCTTTAAGTTTTGGAAACCAGAGGAAAAGCTGCAGCGATTTCCAGAAGAGAAATTCCTCTTTATCGTGGCTATGATGAAGGAATTTGAACTGGTTTATCAAATTGACGAATTCCACTACATCATCCCTGGCCTGCTCAATGAAGAAGAAC
>JBCBDH010000504.1:0-5097 GCA_038529855.1 Bacteroidota bacterium
ATTTCTGTTTGATAAGCAGCAAATTCTTCGTTGAAATCCTCCAGAGCATCTGTATAATCCTTATTGGATAATACGGGGCTGACAATCAACTTCATTTCTTTATTGGGAGCGATAAGCGTCAGCTCATAATTGCGCTTACTCAATTGGCGGATTTTCATATCTTCCCAATTCGTACCCGCGGCTGCCTGCTGGTCAAAGTTATCTTCTTCGATAACTTGCCAGATAGAGTTCTCATACTTCTTTCGCCAAGCCTGTACTTGCTCCTGTGCCGCTTCCATCTCTGCCCGCGCCGTTTCCACCAATTGATTATTGGTAGATGAGGTAAAATCGTCCTCTTCAAAATCCAGCTCAAAAGAATAAGCATCAGGATCGCGAAGAGCTGGTTTGATGGGCGCTATGGGCTTGGGAACAGCGCCTTCTATAATGGCTAATTCCGCAGAGCGCTCCGCATCTATCTGCGCCAAGTCTTGCTCATAGGCTTGTTGGGCTTTACTTTCCTCACTAAGTGCTTCCTCCACTTGTCCAGAAGATAGCACTTCAATTTGATCCCGCCCGCGATAAGACCAATTTCTTTCCTGACCATCGAGCTTATAGACATTGAATTGAGGAATGCCCCCCTTATAAGAAGCAGGAACAGCAATTTCAGAAGTCAACTCCACATCAATGGACTTACCAGGCGCCACATTGAGTCGCTGGCCATTTTGCTCTGCAAATATTTCTATCATACCCGCTGACTCCAATTGATAACGGACACCAGCAGAATCGTATTCCATGGGGATACCTGATAAAAAGAAATCGACATAGTCGTGAAATTCACGGTAGCGAACCTCTACATCACCTTCTACCGCCTGACCGTTTTGGTCGACAAAGGCAGCTGGGGGAACAGTAATTTTGGAACCATTTTCATACTTAACAGTACCGCCCTTGGCAGATACGGTTTGTCCTTGGTATTCAGCGGCGATGTCGGGTAGTGGAGGGTTGACATACTCCTGTTCAGCAAAATAAGCTTCAGAAGCTGCGTCATAAGAATTGGTGGCGATGGTCTGATACAACATAAAACCGATCATAGCTGCAGCAGCCAGACCGACTATCAGGTAAAGCAAGCGCCTGGGGCGAGGCTCTGTCGCCTGGGGCTGCTCCTCGAACTGCGTCAACAGCGCATCGAAGTCCATGTGACTTTCGATCTGCTGATTACTCAGCTTGGGAACTTGCTTTTTGAAATCGTAATTGTTCAGATTCATATCCCAGATTTATTTGGTCATGGGGGGGTAGACTATCTAGCCTGACCCTGTTCGCTTTTTTTAATAATGATCTTTCTAAGCCGATCCAGTATCCGATAAGTTCTCACCTTGGCATTGCTTTCAGTGATTTCTAAGATGTCCGCGATCTCTTTAAAAGGTCTTTGCTCAAAAAAGCGCATTTCTATAATAGAAACATCTTGTTCTTTCAATTCGTCGAGTGCGTGAATTAATGCATTTCGATAAATCTCTGTATTACTCTCCTTCATTTCCTCCACCAAATCCACGAAATTGTGCTCTTCAATACTGACTACTCGGTTTTTCTGCTCATTGCGGAAGTGCTGAGAAATCTCGTTCGTTGCGATTCGATACAACCATGCGGAAAAAGGAACGCCTTTAAATTTGTAACTGCCGAGTCGTTGCAGGGCTTTCAGAAATACCTTAGAGCAAAGATCTGCGGTCAAATCTTCATCAGCGGTACGTCTTAATATAAAGCGGAAAATGGGTGGATAGTACTGCGTATACAAGGGGCGGAAAAGGGCAGGATTCTTCTGCGCTGCTTGTATGGCCAGCCATTCTTCCTGTATCGCTTCTTGTGAAACAGCCTTCCTGGATGAATCCATTCGCAAGAAATTTTTTACAAGAGTACGACTTATTTGCAAATTGGTAGCCATTTTAGCTGCTAGTTTTAGTCGATAGCATTTTAGTCGTCGATAAACATTTCGAAGGAGCCTACATCCACAGTCAGAAGTTTATTCCTGACTGTGGAGTTATAGGCTATCAGCTAATCGCCATAAAGACCGTTTCAAATACATAATGCGAAAAGGCACAAAAGATACAGGTAGAAACCTCTTTTTTCTTTATTTTTTTTGACTTTTTTTCTAAGTCCTTGTCAATGAGCTACTTGTTGTGTAAATTATTTTTACCTTTTTGTTCTAATCTCATTAAAATGCATCGAAAAGCCCTTTTTTCTCCTTGTCAGAAGTACCGATATGCCTTGTGGCGGGAATGGGATACTGGCAGCGGGCAAGTGCTGTTTGTAGGTCTGAATCCCTCTGTTGCTAATGAGCAAAAGGATGATCCTACCATTCGCCGTTGTATGGGTTTTGCCCAATCCTGGGGCTATCGCCGACTTTGTGTCGTAAATTTATACGCCTATCGCGATAAAAGTCCCAAGGTCTTGTTTCAGCAAAAGGACCCTATTGGCCCCGAGAATGATCAATATCTCCAACAGTTTATTAGTGATAGCGAGCGTATTATCGTTGCATGGGGAAACCACGCTTTGCGGTCAGATAGATATTTGGCGGTTTTGAAACTCATTGCGAAGCCTTGGTGTTTGCAAATCAATAAGAGCGGACAGCCCGCCCATCCGCTGTATCTCAAACACGATATCCAAGTCAAACCCTATCATTATGATCCTCCCCATCTCCAATAAGATCAGCCTGACAGAATACCGATCTACTGATGCTCCCTCCTTGGTCCAATACCTCAGTAATGAAAAGATTTATCGCAATACCCTAAAGATTCCTCGTCCCTACACCCTAAAAGATGCGGAAACCTGGCTGCATGAAGTCGCTAGAATTGTCAAAAAAAATGAAGCACAAACAGAATTTGTGATTCGAAATACGGCTGGCGAGCTAATGGGAGCTATGGGTTTGATGTTTAATCACGGGCGCTATGCGCATAAAGCAGCCATTGGCTATTGGTTGGCTGAGCCTTTCTGGAACAAGGGCATTATGACGGCTGCTCTCCAAGTCTTTACAGATCATTGCTTTGCGCAATTTGATTTGATGCGCATAGAGGCTTATGTTTTTAATCATAATGCTGCTTCTGCCAGGGTATTAGAGAAATTGGGTTTTGAACGCGAAGGCCTGCTGCGTAAATGCAATAAAAAGGAGAATGGCTATATTGATAGTTATTTATATGCTAAAGTGCGTTGAATTAGTGGAGAATATCCCTTAAAAGACGTTAATATATCCGCTAGCCGTTGATAATGAATGCAAATATTCCTAAATTGAATAAGGAAGGTACAAGATAAATTTTATTCCTACCCCCAACCCAAGGCAAAACGACTAGCTCGTTTGCTTGTCTAAATCAACTAAGGAAAACAAACCTATTATTATTTAAAACAGGCCCTGGCTGTTGGTATAAAGCCGTATGTGGGCCAGAACAAGCGCTATGAATCGCTGTCTGCTGATATTATTGTCTTGCTGTCTGCTGTTTTCATGCCATCGAAAAGTCGAGGAGCATGAGACCTGGCATATCCCTTTCCTACAGCAAAGCGCAGGGAATGTCGATTCTGTACTACAAATCTGGACCCAAGCGCAAAAGATTGCCCAACTTATCATCTATCAGCCTGATATTTCTTCTCCTCGCTCGCTCGATACCTTACTCACGATGGGTGCCGCGAATCACTTTGGTGGCGTGCTATTACGCGATTTACCTTTTCAAGACTTTTTGTGGGTAGCGGATAGTTTGCAAAGAATGGCTCAAGCACCACTGTTTCTCGCTACGGATGAGGCTGTCAGTTTGACCAATCAATTTAGCAATTTAAGTCATTTCCCTTACTCCGCAAGTCTGGCTGCTGTCGCTGACGATTCATTGGAATATCAATTACAAGATTTTTTCCTTCGTCAATGCGAAGCTACAGGCATCAATTTCTGTCTAAGTCCCCATCTCAACCCCCTGGATTGGGCGGATGGGAAACGAGCGGTGGTTTTTGATCAAGACCGCGATGCCATTTTACAAAGTACTTCCAGGCAATTAGAGCAATTACAGGAAAAGGGCATCTTATCAGTAGCTCGACATTTTACCCAATATTATCCCCATCAGGCAGATACAAGTCAGCTGGTAGATAGTCTTTTGCATCCTTATTATAATCTGTGTCGCAATGGCCTATCAGGTTTGATGATTGATGGGCAATTATTTGACCGCGATAGTGCAGATTGGCGAGCGACTAACTATTTGCGCAGTTATCTCCAAAAGCGCCTGGATTTTCAGGGGCTTATCGTGGTGCGCCATCAGGGTAAAGCAGATGAGCTGCGGCGACAAGTAAGGGCAGGTGCGCATGTCTTTATGACTAGTCAAAACCCCAAGGTACTGATTGACTCTATTAGTCAATACATTGCAGAAGGCTTACTGACGGAGTATGCTCTGGAAGAAAGAGTGCGCAAAGTTTTATTGGCTAAGCAATGGCTGCGGAAAGATCGGGTTTTGGATCAGATAGACATCCAAGCTGATCAGCAGCTATTCAATAATGAGGCTTTTCCATTTTATGTTCGTCAGTTACAACAAAAGGCGCTGACCCTGGTTAATGATCCTGATTCCATACTGCCCTTTCAAAATATCCATCGCCGTTCTTATCGTCTGTATGAAGTAGGTGCCTATCGAATGACGAGTTTTCAACGCTTTTTTGAAAAATATGCGGCTGTTCACACAGAGCAAGTTCCTTTTATAGATACAGTGGGCTATGCCGCTATCCCCTACAAGCAGGCTAAACGCTCAACGGTCATTATCTCCCTCAATCAAGTATCAATAGCAGCGGAGCCAAGGCTAGTTGAATCCATCAATGCCTTGGCCGCCAAGCAGGAGGTCGTACTCATCAATTGGGCTTATCCCAATAATCTGGCCCTCTTTGATCCTTCTATTGCCATGATCCAATTGTATGAGCAGGATAAGATCAATCAGGCCCTGACTGCACAACTACTCTTTGGCGCCATTGCTCCCCAAGGTCGCTTACCCTTGGACATTAGCGCCAATCTAACCAAAGGAACCCGCCTAAACCGCCCTGTTACCAGACTCCAATACGGCATCCCAGAAGAGGTAGGCATCTATACTTACCAATTTATAAGCTGCGATG
>JBCBDH010000505.1:0-5096 GCA_038529855.1 Bacteroidota bacterium
ACTGATTACTCCTGAACCAGTATCCTTCAAACAAACCCAAAGCCAATATATTGCCAGCCTACCACTCATTCAAGCTGGTTGACATCCCCTTATAAAAACCATCATCCAATGAAAATCATCATTGTAGAAGACGAAAAACACGCCAGAGACATGTTGGAACAGCTATTGCTCCAAATTGATCCCCAAATCCAAATCCTCGCTAAATTAGATACGGTTAAGAATACCGTGGCTTGGCTAAAAGCGCATCAAGTAGATTTGATCTTTTTGGATATTCACCTGGCTGATGATTTAAGCTTTAAAATTTTTGAGCAAATAGAAGTGACGACCCCTATTATCTTTACCACGGCCTATGATCAATACGCCCTCCGCGCCTTCAAAGTCAATAGCATTGATTACCTGCTCAAACCCATCGCTAAAGAAGACCTCGCTAGTAGCATCGAACAATTCAAAAACATCCACAGCCCATCTGCTCAAATTGATTATCAACAATTAATTAGCGCGATGGAACAAAAAAAGCCCCAATACCAAGAGCGCTTTATCGTCTCAAGAGGAGACAAGATCATGAGCATCACCATAGATCAAGTCGCTTATTTCGAAGGGGAAGATCGCTACGTCTACCTCACCAAAAAAGATGGTGCCCGCTTCATTATTGACTACAAACTCAGCGATTTAGAAAAAATCCTAGACGTCAAGCACTTCTTTAGGCTCAACCGCAGCTTTATCACCCATTTTGATTCAATAGATCGCATTGTCAACCTATCCAAAAGTCGCGTCAAGGTCGAACTCCGCCCAATGGCCAAGCGCGATATTATCGTCAGTTCTGCCAACACCCGCAGTTTTAAACTATGGCTGAACCAATAATTTGGATCGAAAGAGTAGAATAAAGATTAAAATAATTGATTTATTCGCCTTACTTTTAGAACTTGTTAGACTTTCCAAAACAGATATCTCAGTAATCATATAGCATTCTAAGGGCCCGCCCCTTTCCATTAACCGATGGCATCATTGTGAAAATGGCACGAGTAAGCTTGTGCCGTAAACCCATGAATACAACATGCGAACGGCTCGGTTATTGGCTTTTTTGGTTTTCTTTTCCACTACAGGACTAGGTATATTGGGACATTTGCAGGCACAAATTACCTTGACCTTTCAAGATGCAATAACATGTAATAATCAAGTAAGCGCAGCACTAGTCATTGAAGATGATGTCACCTTACAGGCTTTTCAGATGACGGTGATGTTTGATGACCGTGGCTTATCCTTTAATTCATTAGCAAGTCCGCTAAATCCAGACCCACTACTCAATACCTTTGGTGACGATCAAGTCTTATTATCTTGGTTAGCTGCTGGCACAGGAGAGGTATTGATGCCTGGCGATACTTTATTTACCCTTCTTTTTGATGTCATTGGCTCGCCAGGAGATTATGTCATAAAGGTATTGGATAATGCCTCCCAACCAGCTGTTGCACTTGAGCTTGTAGCTGATTTTATGATTGTGGACCCAGTAAATTTAAATGATGGGACGATTCAGGTCGAACCATTAGAGGATTTAGGTAAAATTTATTGGTTTAACAACATTCCCAATGCAGATACCCTGAGATGCTCCAATCAAGATGGATCTTCTATTGATATTCTTGTAGATGATATAACTCCTTTTACCCGCGATTTTTTGAATTTACAATTCAATACAAAAGACTCTTTTTTGTACTGGACGGATGGGGGCTTGCAGACCATATCTCGTTTATCTCTCCGCGATTTAGTCATAGAAGACTTTATTGATAACCTGTTTTTTCCCACGGGTATCGCCATTGATAATGAAGACAACTTTATATTCATCTCAGAATCAAGTCAAACGGGAAATGTAATCGCCAGGTTTAACTTAGAAGGCCAATCCAGAATGGACATTGTCTCCAATAATAATGGAAGTTTTACTCCTGCTCCGCTATTGGACATTGATACGGCTAATAATGTCCTTTTCTGGTTAGAATTTACCGATCAAAGTATTTACCGATCTGATTACGATGGCAGCAATGTGATCAGAATCACAGATGGATCGGTCAATCAAGCCATAAGCTTTGCGATAGATCAAACGAGGCAAAAGGTTTATTGGACCAATACCAATGATAGGATCATACAAAGAAGCAATACAGATGGGTCAAATGTAGAGTTGGTTTTTAATCTTCAAAGTACGGCAGTTCAATTGAAGATTGATGATGAAGACAACCAACTCTTTTGGTTAGAAAATGGTAAAATATTCAAACTTGATCTAGTTACTAATAAATTAATTGTTGTGCACAGTCCAGCACCAGCAAACGTTAGAACTTTTGCCTTAGGTAGCGGTAGCTGTGACCCCATCACCACCTTCGAAAACTGCCCCAATAACCTAAGCACCAATTCCAATCCCAACACCTGCGGTACAACCGTCAATTGGACCCTTCCAAATACCATAAGCACCTGTGGCCAGCCCAGCCCCATCATCAATGTCAATGGCCAAATGACAGGTGATTTCTTTGAGGTGGGTACGGATACCGTCCAGTATATCGTCATTGATCCTTCAGGAGCTAGCGATACCTGTACTTTTACGATTACGGTAGAAGATAGGACGCCACCAGAAGCGATTTGTGAGGGCATCGATATCGAATTGGGGATGGAGGAAACCATAACTATTGATGCAGAGGAGTTAGATGGCGGTAGTACTGATAATTGCGGAGAGGAGGAATTGGCATTTGAACTCAGCCAAACCACTTTCACCTGTGCTGATTTTGGAGCGCAAGTACTCACCCTTACAGTAAGCGATATAAGTGGAAATAGTAGCTCCTGCACGGCTATTGCTGTGGTCATCCCAGGAGAAGGCTGCAATTCAGAAATCTCCATCAGCGATCCCTGTATTTGTAAAGACAATGCATCCAATTTATTTGATGGGCAATTTGATGAGGTAATTGCAGTGGATGGGCCGCCAAATTTGGATTGGCGCGTCACGGCAGTAAGCGGTTTATTTAGAAGCGATAGTCCTCCTCCGCCATTGGCTCCCTTGCCCATTGCCCTTGGAACAGCGATGGTCGAAACGCCAGTTGGCTCAGGCCATTATGAATTGAGGGGCATTCACATAGACGCTGAAGGGTATAGCATCGAAGTATTTAATGGTTTCCAAAGCCTAAGCATTGGCAATACTTGTTTTTATCCCAACCCAGTTATTGAAAATTTGGGTGATACCTATTGCCTTTTTAGTGAGCCTTTTGAGCTACAGGGCAATGCTGACCCTGCCAGAGGTACGGGTACTTTTACTATTAATGGACAGCCGCTGACCACTTTTGATCCTATGACATTGGGGATTGGTAGCTTTAGAGTCGTCTATACTTTTGACGCTGATGACGCTCCTGGCACTGCCAATCCAGGCTGTATTCAAAGCATTGATCAATTTGTTCGCATTATAGAGACCCCCTCTACCCTAGTTTGCAATGATCAAGTACAAATTTCGTTGGGTCCTGATTGTTCAGTTACTGTGCGTACAGATGACTTTTTGGAAGGGACCTATGGTTGTTTTGATGATTACAGCTTAGAAATTACGGATCAGCAAGGTAATATTTTAAGTAATCCCCTAAATAATGGACAAATTGGCCAAGTCCTAAAAGCAACGATTAGCCATTTGCCAAGTGGCAATCAATGTTGGTCTAACTTTACGATTGAAGATAAATTGATTGCAGCATTGGAATGCGTTCCGCTAAGCGTCCTTTGTTCTGATGATCTATCGCCAGATGCCTTGGGATTCCCCGTTCCAAATAATGTTATCGTTTTTCAAACGCTAGACCAACTCGGCACCCAAGAATACACCGCTATTGGATATGATGGCTGTGGTATTTCCCTGTTGAGCTATGAGGATGAGCGCAATGACTTCCCCTGCCAAGCCATCAATGGCATCATCACTCGTTCCTGGCAAATTGTGGATCCCAATGGCAATATCGCTATTTGCGATCAACTGATCGAACTACTACCAGCTGGCCTAGCTGATGTCCTCCCGCCAAACAATTTTGATGATAATGACCAAAGGGCTTTGCTTTGTACCAATCGCTGTCCAGCTATTGAAGAACTACCAGATTGTGGGACAGATATCCTTGGGTGGAACACCATTCCAGAAGGGCAAGCCTACGCAGGTCATCCTTCTCCTTTTGATGATTTTTATCCCTGCAATGACCAGATCAGATGTTTTGGTACGGGGGTTCCCAATGGAGCTGATTGTGGGGAAATTCAATACACTTTTGAGGATACTCGAATTGAGGAGTGTGCTACTGGCAGCAGCAACAACTGTTTCAAAGTGATTCGAGCTTGGACCTTACTTAATTGGTGTACGGGTGAGGTGCGCCGTTTCGACCAAATTATTAAAGTCAGAGATAGTGGAGGTCCTTCCATTACCATTCCAGAAAAGGCAAGTGTTTCCGTAGAGGTTTGGAAATGTGGTGCGGATTGGTTAGCCCCATTGCCTATTTTGATGGATGCTTGTGGAGAAGAAGACATTAGTTATACCATAGAAATAGTGGGTTCTACAGCCAGTATTCTACAATTAGCTAACGGCCAATATCGGGTCAATGATATCGCTCCAGGTCTTTATGACGTGATTTATCGCGCGGAGAACTGTTGTGGTAGTCAGACAGAGGCCAGTTTGGAGTTGGCTGTCATAGATGATGTCCCTCCAGTTCCTGTATGTGATCAGTTTACGGTAGTTACCATTCCAGGCATCCAAACACCAGGAACGGTTGGTGCAGGTACCATCACAGTTGATGCTGAAGTATTTGACGATGGTAGCTTTGATTCTTGTAGTGAGGTAACTTTTGCTGTAAGACGGACTCGCTCGGGTTGTGGCTCCTTCACTTCTTTCCGACCAACGGTCAATTTTTGCTGTGATGATGTTGAAGAAAAAGTACAAGTGGAATTGCTGGTACGGGACAATGCAGGAAACAGTAGTATTTGTTTAATAGATGTAGAAGTTAGTGATAAACAAGCGCCTATCGTAGTGGCCCCTCCAGATATTACCATTACTTGTGACCTATGGTTTCCCTTTGATCCTGCGGACCCTGATGAGTTTACGGAAAGCTTAGATG
>JBCBDH010000506.1:0-5087 GCA_038529855.1 Bacteroidota bacterium
GTTGGTGTTGCGGTCTAAGTATACCTTGAAGATGGATAAGATTCCAGTGGATCGAGTGCAGCAGTTGGTAGATTTGAATGAGGCGGCGGATAAGGCGGGGAGTGAAGGGATTATTGTGGAATTGGAGTGAAGATTTTGGGGCTTCCCCCTTTGCTGGGAGGGGACCCACCCTCAATCCACCACCGCCCTGCCCCTTACGGGGCAGTCAGAAAACCACCACCACTAAGCCCTCCTTGCTTACCAGACCTACCTCTGGCTATTCAGCAGCAGGAATTAGCTGAAAAATAAATGCTTGACTACACTTTTTTTGGATCCAATTCATCAAGTAATCTATATAGGACGCAGCAACTACCCAAATTCCATAAAATTTCCACCACTTTTTTCAAAAAAAATTAAAACTACCCCTCATACGACATTGACCTGTTTGTAGACATCCTGTTTAATTCGTAATTTTAGTTATGTCTACAATCCTCGTTCAAAATGGTTGCGTATTTGATGGTACGCCCACTCCTTCCAAAATTGCTGATGTACTAATCGTTGATGGTTATGTCAACAAGATTTCTGAAAAACCCCTTGCCCTTCCTGACGGAGCCAAGCTTATTGATGCGACTGGTAAATGGGTCTGCCCAGGGTTTATTGATAATCATACGCATTATGATGGCGAAGTGCTGGTTGCACCAAGTCTGAGTGAATCAGTACGACATGGCATTACTACCGTGATGCTAGGTGGCTGCTCCCTGTCTTTTATTTATTCCAATGTAGAAGATTGCTGCGATATGTTTACGCGTGTAGAAGCCTTTCCAAGGGAGATATTGAATCCTATCCTAAAAGATGAAAAAAATTGGTCGACTCCAGGAGAATGGATTGATCATGTACACGAACTACCTATTGGCCCCAATCTCGCTTCCTTTATAGGCCATTCTGATATTCGCGCAGCCGTGATGGGGATTGACAGAGCTTTGGATAAAAAACAGACGCCCACAAAGGCGGAGATTGAAGCTATGCAACAATTATTGGAAGCGGCGCTGGATGTAGGCTTTATTGGTATCTCTATGCAACACAATCCTTGGGATAAGATGGATGGTCGACATTGGTCCAAACTACTGCCCGCAGCCTATGCGCGAATTCCTGAGCGCAATGCCTTGACAAAAATCGTTCGAGAACGGGAAGCCCATTTGCAAGGAGTACCCAATTTGGTGAATCGCGTCAATGTACTTTGGTATTTGGCCCAAAGCTCCGCTTTTTTCTGGCGTAAGAAATTAAAGACCTCCGTTGTTGCACTGATGGATTTGAAAGGAGATCGCTACATTCGCGATGTAGTGAGTGGATTAGTCAGCTTTTTTAACAAAGTCTGTCGGGCCAATTTTCGGATGCAGTCTTTTCCCGTTCCTTTTCGGGTATTGGCGGAAGGGATGGAATTGGTCATTTTTGAAGAATTTCCCACTGGTGAACTGGCTCGCCATCTTTCCCGCGATCTGGATAAGCGCAATGCTTTATTGACTGATCCAGAATATCGCCGCAAGTTTAAAAGACATTATAAAAATAAATTGGCGCCCAAAATCTGGCAAAAAGAT
Source organism: Bacteroidota bacterium (assembly GCA_038529855.1). Taxonomy (GTDB): domain Bacteria; phylum Bacteroidota; class Bacteroidia; order Chitinophagales; family Saprospiraceae; genus JBCBDH01. Next base: position 1,575 of record JBCBDH010000506.1, read on the forward strand.
TTTGGCGATGCCTATGTCATAGATGCTCCTGATAAATCCATGATTGGCAAATCCTTTGTCGACCTGGCCAATGAACGCAATCAACATCCCGTAGATACCTTCCTCGATTTGGTAGTCGAATTGGATAAGGAAATCCTCTGGGAAACCACGATCGGAAATCACGATCCTTCACGCTACAAAAAACACTATAATGATGAAAACGGCGTCTTCGGTTTTGCTGACTCTGGCGCTCACATCAATAATATGGCCTTTTACAATCTACCCATCCGCGTCTTACGCTACGTACAGGCTTCACATGAAAAGGGCGATCCCATTATGTCCTTTGAAAAAGCCATCTGGCGCCTCACCAAAGAAAATGCTGATTTCTTTAATCTAGATGCTGGACATCTCGCCGTGGGCAAAAGGGCAGACATTACCATCCTCGATCCCGAAAAACTCAGCGACGGGGTTCACGAATACCACCGCGCTGAATTTCTTAATGGTTGTGAACGTCTGGTCAATCGAAATGACGAGGTCGTTGAATTAGTGATGATCAATGGTAAGATTGCCTGGGAAGGGAATGCTTTTAGTCCTGCTTTTGGAAAGGAGCGCTTTGGACAGTTTCTGAAAGGCAAGCATAAATATGTAAAAAAAGAGCGCAAAAAGAGAAAGGGCTCCGTCCGACAATTAGCGGAAAAGCCCTTATAAATCATCTTTTATTTTAGCTTAATAATATAGACGGAAAATTTAGTCTTTTTAAACGATTTTTGGTCCTCTTTTTAAAATCTTGGTAATATTTCTAATACCAACCACTAGCCCTTTACCACCCGCACCGTCTTCTGCTGCCCCCCAATCCACAAACGCAAGAAATAAATGCCTGGGGCCAATTCAGCCGTCGACAGCTCAATATGCTGTGGACCACTGGCTCTTTTCCCCAAAGGATAATGTCGAACGGATTTCCCTAGGGTATTGACCAAATCCACCTGTATCGTTTCCTCTTGGGGAAGGTCGAATTGTAGATAGAGCAGATCCTCCGTTGGGTTGGGGGATAGGGAGAAGTTGGTCAGCTCTAGTTCTGGGATACTCACCAAAGGTTCGCCTACCCACTGGAAGAAGAAGGCACCTGGTTGGTCCGTAGTGATGCGAGTGGAGACGCGCAGGAGGTAGTCGCGGGGCTCGCCAGGGAAGCCATCTATGCTGGTGGTGATGAAGGAGTTATTAAAATCATCAGTTTGGAGGCAAAAGCCTGCGCCAGCGGTATCGAGTTGGATACCGCAATTCTGGAAGAGGTCCAGGACGAAGGAGGAGCCTACTGTTTGTACCTTAAAGCGAAGTTCCAGTTCTGTATTAAAGCCAGAATTAAAGCGATACCAGACGTCTACAAACTCTCCCGTGTTACGGCACTGGGGGTCAGGGAGGTTTTCAGAAGAGCCATTGGAGGTAAAGCCCTCAAAAGTAAAATCAAAGGCATCAGCCTGTTCCGCTGTCATGACAAAGGCCGTATCGTAATTGAGGCAATTGTCATTTTCTGGTATAATAGGGGGAGGTACTTTTTTGAGGGTAAAAGTACCCGTTCCCTGGTCAGAAGAGGACCAGCCTCCTATGCGTAAGATATAAGTGGCGCCATTGGCTACAGGGAAAGTGGCCCTTGAAGTAAAGCCAGCGCAGTTTACATTATTGGCATCCACACCATCATCGCTACAGCCAATCAGTTCATTGGGGTCTGGTTGGCAAGAGGAGTTGGGGCCGTAGATGGCCATGCGAGAATCAAAATTGGAGGTGCCGCAGTTAGACCATTCAGCAAAACCATCAAAAGTAGAGGTCCAGGTATACCATACGTCATTGTAGACATTGGTTTCATTGGCATCAAAACAAGAGGTTTCTTCCTCGTGCATAGGGCCATCTGTATTGGCATTCATGGTACTGAATTCGATCATCGTAAAATCATCCGCATCCAAAACCAAATCTTGCGCATCCTCACAATTGTCATTGGGTGGGCCAGGCTGTGGGATAAAATCTTGAACGGTAAAGGTCCCCTCACCTGATTCGCCAGGGTCGCCATCTCCATAGCCGCCCAGACGGAGCAGATATTCCATACCACTTTCTACTTCAAAGGTGGCCAGAGAGGTAGAATTATTACAGCCTGGTCCATCCTCATTACAGGCCAGCAGTTCGCCATCCGTTGGGGGACAGGAAAAGCCTGGCGCATAGATGACGATTTTGGTATCAAAATCAGCAGTGCTACAAGTACTAAAGGAGGCCGTTCCTGTAAAATTGGGGGTGAAGACATACCAGATGTCCTTGTAAATAAGTGTTGGCGTACTACCTATGGAAACACAGTCATTGGGATGTTCTGGTCCATCAGTAGTGGCATCTATGGTTGAAAAATCCAAATCAACTACAGTACCAATGGCAATGGCATTGGTGCAGTCGTCGTTGGCGGGTTGGGCAAAGGAGGAATGGCCCAAGAGCAGAAAGAATAGAAGATAAAAAGACAGGTAAAAATTCTTCATAGCGTGGCTTAGGTTTAAAAATTGGTTTTTGCATATGGGAAGCTAGCTTTGTTCGATTCAGCAATGACCTGCTAGCCCGCTAATAAAATTAACAAATTTGCGGCTATTTCAAAGCATACCGCCACTCCCTTATGGCAAATTACACATTTGCTCAGGCGATTAATGTAAGGAAAAAAGATATCTGCTATCTTTGCGCTGCTCCTAAAATAAGACCTTCGTTTATGCTGACTTCAAGCCAGTCTGTGCTTTCCCTGCAAGGGACCCAAATAGCTGTTCAATACTTGCAGCACGACTCAGGGCCAAGTGAATATACTTTAGTCTTTTTACATGATGCCCTGGGGTCGATTGATCAGTGGAAGCAATTCCCCAGTAGGATTGTAAGGGCTACGGGGCAGCAAGCCATTGTTTTTGATCGTCAAGGACATGGGCAATCTACCGCCTTTACCAAAGCGCGTAGTGCCCAATATCTTCACCAACAAGCTTTGGAAATACTGCCGCTTTTGATGGAGCAACTGACTATTCAAAAGCCCATCTTAATTGGTCATAGCGATGGAGGCAGTATTGCTTTGCTTTACGGCGCCCATTATCCTGTAGCGGCTATTGTCAGTCTAGCTGCACATATTTATGTAGAACCTATTACCTTAGCGGGAATTGAAAAAGCAGGGAAATTAGCACCACAACTCATTACTCTTCTTCAGCGATATCATGGAGAAAAAGCGGAGGCCTTATTTCAAGCCTGGCAAAAGACCTGGCTATCTGATGACTTTCGCCATTGGTCCATTGAGGAACATTTGCCCGCCATTCAATGCCCCGTCTTGGCCATTCAAGGCGAAGGCGATGAATACGCTAGCCCTCTGCATTTGGAAGATATCGTCCAACAGGTGAGTGGTCCTTCTGAAGCCCTCTTGCTTTCCCAAGCCAAGCATATGCTCCACCTAGAACATGCTGAACGGCTGAGCAAGGAAATTAGTCGTTTTATCCTACAGACTATAGGCACTTATTCCTGACGCAAATACGACAA
>JBCBDH010000507.1:0-5085 GCA_038529855.1 Bacteroidota bacterium
CTCTTTACTTTTAGAGAAATCGCCTTTGAGGACGCGAATGGGTTGGAAACCCGAGAGAAAGATAGCGGGATAGCTCCCAGCTAGTAGCCCCGTGATGAGCGCCATGAAAAAACAAATCACTAAAACACTAGGAACTTGCTCAGCAGGTAAGTAAATTTTCTTTTCCAGAATACTACTGAATATCGGAAGGAAAAGCTCTACCAGTATAAAGCCCAAACCTAAAGCGAGAAAACTCTGGATCAAGGCTTCTATTAAAAACTGCCCAGAAGACATCAAACGACTGGCCCCAACCACTTTGCGAACGCCCACCTCTCTGGCCCTTCTCGCAGAGCGGGCAGTGGATAGATTCATAAAATTAATACAGGCGATGAGCAGGATAATAATGGCAATAATGGTGTATACATAAACATAGCGAATATCTCCGCTGGCTTGAATCTCATTATCCAACTGCGAATGGAGGTAAATATCGGTCAGTCTTTGGGCACTAACATTGACATCAAAAGAAGCATCGGCCTCTTCTCCTTCTGCCTGAAGAATAGGTCTTTTGCGTTCATCGTAAAGGCGACGTACTTTATCATTCAGGGCGAGTAGCTCGATCGGTTGATTCAACCGTGCATAGGTATAATAATTGAAATTGCTGACCCAGTCATTATCCCTGGGGGTTCGCTGCCGAAGCGGGAGGTATAGGTCAAAACCAAAATGGCTAGGTCCTTGTGACTTTTCCAAAACGCCTGCCACGATAAAATCTTTTCGATTGCGGATATTTAGTACTTTACCCATGGGATTCTCTTCGCCAAAGATGCGCTGGGCAAAATCCTTTGACAGGACTACTTGATCAGGTTGATCAAAAATAGTTGTACGATTGCCATGTGCGAAAGGCATTGCAAACACATCAAAAAAAGTAGAATCCACCCGAGCGTATTGATCGGTATAAAATTCTATCCCTTCGCTTTTGACCAACCATTCGTTCCAGGCCGTCAGCACATGTGTAGCTGCTTCTACCTCTGGAAGTTCATCGGCCAGCATGCGTGCTAGTGGGCGAGGGCTCAGTGCCGTAGGTTCCACCTCACCATCATATTTAAAACTACCAGTAAAACGATAAATCCGATCGGAATTCTCATACCATTTGTCATACTGGTATTCATTGCGAACAAAGAGTAAGACCAAAATACAGATACTCATGCCCAAACTGAGTCCAAGAATATTGATTCCAGCATAGAGCTTTTGACGAAACAAATTTCTAAAGGCAATTTTGATATAATTGAATAACATGACAGCTATTTTAGGCATCAACAAATGAGGGCGTAGTAGCTACGCAAGGCATTCATAAAGGGAATAATTACAGGGTGTTCGATAAAGGAGAACCTTGGCCTGAAATTACCTTCTGTTACCGTTTACTAGAAGACTCAACTACATATGGTGCTTGGTAATGACATTCTCCGTCACCACCTGTCCGTCGAGCAAGCGAATAATGCGATTGCCAAATTCTGCACAATAGTTAGAGTGAGTAACCATGATAATAGTCGTCCCTGCATTATGCAAATCAGACAATAGCTTCATCACATCATCTCCATTGCTACTATCCAGATTTCCCGTAGGCTCATCCGCAAGAATCAGTTTGGGGCGATTGACAATGGCGCGGGCCACAGCTACCCTTTGCTGTTGCCCTCCAGATAGTTGTTGGGGAAAGTGATTGCGGCGATGCATCATACTCATTTGCTCGAGGAGTTCTTCCACGCGCTTTTTACGTTCGGCAGAAGGCACTTTGGTGTAGAGCATGGGGAGTTCTACATTTTCGTAGACGCTCAATTCGTCGATGAGGTTAAAGCTTTGGAAAATGAAACCGATGTTGTGTTTGCGAAGGCTTGAGCGTTTGCGTTCGGGATAAGTGGCCACTTCTTCATCGAGGAAGTAGTATTCCCCACCACTTGGATTATCGATCAAACCCAGGATATTGAGTAGGGTTGATTTGCCACAGCCAGAAGGGCCCATGATGGAAACAAATTCCCCTTCCTTGATTTCAATGTCGATGTTGTTGAGTGCCGTGGTTTCTACTTCTTCTGTACGGTATACTTTGTTGAGCTTATTGGTGCGAATCATTATTGCTAAAATCTTTTTGTTAATCAATTAATTTAAGACCAGTTCATCCTTGTCATTGTAGTTTTCATAACTCGAAGTGATGACGATATCCCCTTCTTTGAGTCCCTGTACGACTTCGTAGAAAGAAGGATTGAGTCGTCCTACTTCAATTTGTCTCTTGTATGCGGTATTGTTATCAGGGTCGATGATGTAAACCCATTTGCCGCCAGTTGATTGGTAGAAGCTACCTCTGGCCAATAGCAGGGCTTCTGTTTTATTGCTCAGTGCTAGTTTGATGGAAATGGTCTGTCCGCGTTTAATGGCGGTTGGTGGATTGCCTTTGAAGACGAGATCAACTTCAAAAGTTCCATTGCGCACTTGTGGATAAATCTTTTTGATGGTTAGGATATATTTCTGTCCCGCAAAGGTAAAGCTGCCCTCCTGTCCAACAAAAATGCGAGAGATGTAGAATTCATCAATACCTGCCCGTACCTTAAAGTTGTCAAGAACATCCATTTGAGCGATGCTTTCGCCTTGAGCGATCAATTCGCCAAGCTCTTTATCAAGGCCAGATAGTTGACCAGAAATGGGGGCTCGGATTTCCAGGTTTTCGAGACTTTGCTTGGCAATGGTGAGGTTGCGTTGCATGAGGTCAAGTGAGGCGTCCATTTGATCGCGCTGCAATATTTGCGATATGCTGTCTTTAGCGATGGTAGCCCGTAGTAATTGTCTGCGTCTTTGTAGGTGTTCATATTCATCTACTTGCTCTTCATACTCCACTTCTGAGATGATCTTTTCGCTGGCCAATTGCTTATTTCTAGCAACGCGCTTGCTAAACAAATCGAGTTGAAAGTCGACATTTAGGCTTTGTTCCTTAAGGTTGAGGCTTTGCTGTTCCATCATCACGCTGAGATTGCGGATTTGGTTGATTTGGGAAATGATCTGTGCCTCTTGGTTGAGATAGCTCATTTGGATATCTGGATTAGATAGACGAAGGATCAATTGTCCTTTCTCTACCATACTTCCATCTTCTATTAAGATTTCATCTACTCTACCACCTTCCATTGCATCGAGGAATACCGTCTTGATAGGTTGGATGACACCAGTTACGGGGATGAACTCTTGGAAAACACCATGATGAATGGTGTCGATCAATAAGCGTTCTTTTTCCACATTCAATCGGGAAGTACCCGCATCGCGGTAAATGGCACTTAGCACAAAGGCAATGGCGGCTAAGCCAACTGCATACAAGGACAGTTTTTGCCAGCTCCATCCTTTCTTTTCTATTTTACGATCCATAGTTTTACGATTTGTACCATATAGGTCAAGTGCTGTGCCAATAAACATAAGGAATTGAATATCAGCGTCATAAGTCTATGATATTGATTAAATACCAAATGAAAAATGTACGGTATTGAACACCGACTGTTCATTTTCGGACAATCCCGTTTTTCTTTTGTATTTTGGATAATCGCTAAAGGGTTGATTCCCAGTTAAGTCTCTGGCCTGGTATAGCATTTGAACCTTAGCTTGGCATTAGCATTAACATCTACAAAAGCCAAAACTCTTGAAACAGGATAAAAAGATTCTTATTGTCGACGACAACGAAGATATTCTATTGACCCTTCGCCTTTTCCTCAAGCAGCATTTTAATACCGTAAGGTCCGAACACAATCCGCATCACATTCCACGTCTACTTCGACAGGAAGATTTTGATTTGATCTTATTGGATATGAATTTTCGCCCTGGTGATACTTCTGGAGAGGAGGGCCTACAGTGGTTAAAAAAGATTTTGGAGCTAGAGAAGGATGCCAATGTTATTATGATTACCGCCTATGGCGATGTAAAAGTAGCAGTTGAGGCTGTAAAAACAGGGGCGACAGATTTTATTGAAAAACCATGGCGCAATGAAAAGCTTTTGGCCACCATCCTCTCTGCCTTAAAGCTGCGGGAGTCCAAAGAAACGGTTCGACAATTGGAATCTAAACAGCGCGTCCTAAGCGCCAACATCGATCAGGCTTATGGCGAGATTATCGGCCAAGCGCCCGCCATGCAGCAGATTTACCAAACCATCTCAAAAGTAGCCACTACAGATGCCAATATCCTGATCTTGGGCGAAAATGGTACAGGTAAAGAATTAATCGCACGGGCCATCCATCGCCAGTCCCAACGCGCCAGCGAAGTATTCATCAATGTAGACCTAGGCGCCATCCCTGATACCCTCTTTGAGAGCGAATTATTTGGTCACAAGAAAGGGGCTTTCACGGATGCTCGCGAAGATCGCATCGGCCGTTTTGAAGTCGCCTCTGGCGGAACCCTATTCCTGGATGAAATCGGCAACCTTTCCATGCCCCTCCAAGCCAAATTGCTCACCGCCCTACAACAAAGACAAATTCGCCCCCTGGGAAGCAATCAGATGAAAAATATTAATATCCGTCTGATTTGTGCCACCAATATGCCCCTCTATGAAATGGTCAAAGAAGGCACCTTCCGCCAGGATTTGGTCTATCGCATCAATACGGTTGAACTCGTCCTCCCCCCGCTCCGCAAGCGTCGCGAAGACATCGCCCTCCTCGCCCAGCACTTCCTAAAAAGCTACGCCCGCAAATACCAAAAATCTGGTCTTCGCCTATCTGCCGCCGCCACCCACAAGCTCGAAACCTACGACTGGCCTGGCAATATCCGCGAACTCCGCCATGCTGTCGAACGCGCCGTCATCCTCAGCGACGGCCCCAGCCTCCAAGCCCACGACTTTCTCTTCCACCAAAACGACGAACAAAAAGTCGAACGCGGATTGGACTCCTACAATCTAGAAGAGATGGAGCGCTGGGCCATTCAGCAAGTCCTGGAAAGACATAGGGGAAATATTACAAAGGCAGCGAAGGAGTTGGGGATTACAAGGGCAGCCTTATATCGACGCATGGAAAAGTATGAGTTATAAGAATAGTTAGTTAAAGAATTTGGGATCAAAATCAATAAAGGCTATGGGTGAAATTTCGGAGAATA
>JBCBDH010000508.1:0-5078 GCA_038529855.1 Bacteroidota bacterium
GGTGGTAACCTGTGACAGGTATTGTTTTACCAAATTATATACCAATTTTGGATAAAGAGGACGCCCTTTATCAGTAAGGAACAAATAAGTGGAATCGCTGGAAAAGGTGGCTTCTCTTAGCGCTAAATAAGCCTTTAAGGATGCCGCCAAGCGATCGCCAAAGGGAATCAGCCGCTCTTTATTCCCCTTGCCCAAAACCTTGAGGTATTGTTGTTGAAAAGATAGATCGGCTAACTTGAGCTGAATCAACTCAGAACGTCGCATTCCCGTGCTGTATAGGAGCTCTAAAATCATCCGACTTCGCATCCCCGCATAATCATCACTAAATTCGATCTGACTAAATAGATCGGCCAAGCGATCTTCTCGTACAAAAACAGGGAGTCTTTTTCCCATTTTTGGCGCGATTACCTTGAGCATTGGGTTATGATCAATATAGCCCCGCTTGCGCAAAAAGCGAAAATAGGCTTTTAGCGAAGATAGTTTTCGATTAATAGAGCGATTGGCACAGCCCTGGCCAATCAATTCGACAATCCAGGAACGGATATGGGCATGACGAACCGTTTTTGCCTCGTTAATCTCGTAAACGTTTTGTAAATAGGTAGCAAACTGATTGAGGTCGCTTTTGTAAGCGATTAGGGTATGAGGGGAAAAGCGTCTTTCGTACTCCAGATATTGCAAAAATGTAGTTTGCTCCATATCAAAATTGTATCTGTGTGCGGCATATGTCAAATCCAAAGTCGTATTGTAATTTAAAAAATCCATGCAAAAAATGCAAACTATCCGACATTTAAAACCTAATCCAATACTTGCCGTATCATTGTAATAGCGCGTATGCTCAAAAATTACTTTTAGCCAATGTCCAAATCCTCAAATGAGAAGCATCTGATCAAAAAGCCTTACTATCCAGGAGGCATGGCCGCTATGCGTCAGTTGATCAAAGAAAACCTCCGCTATCCAGAAAAAGCACTCGCGGCTAAGGTGGAGGGCAGTGTTTTGGTCAGGTATACGATTGACCACAAAGGAAACGTCATCGCCAGCAAGATTATTTCTTCGCTGGGATATGGATGCGACGAAGAAGCTATGCGACTCGTCCAACTGCTCAAATTCAAGACCAATAAGATTAGAAAAGTTCGCTCACAGTTCCACAAACAGCTACGCATCCATTTCAAATTACCACAAGAGAAGCCGACCACAACCTCCAGTATCCAGTATCATTACACCACTCCCAGCCCTAAGACTAAGGGAACGGAGCAGCCTAAAGGTGGCTCTTCTTATACCATACAAATTAAGTGGTAATTAGTCCTTTTAAATGTACTAATCGGCCAACTGCAACAAATACATCTGGATCGTATTGTGCAAGCCATAGTATAAGGCATCTGAAATCAGGGCATGGCCAATAGAAACCTCTAGCAGTCCTGGTACCTGCTCTTTAAAAAACTTCAAATTATTCAGATTCAGATCGTGGCCAGCGTTGAGTCCGATACCAATATCCTGAGCCAACTGAGCGCTGCGGCGAAAAGGAGCGACGGCTTTTTCTGGGTCTTCCTCAAATTGCAGGGCATAATCTCCTGTATACAGTTCGATGCGATCTGCCCCAACGGCTTTGGCTCCTTCGATGTGTTGTTCGACTGGATCTACGAAAATAGATACACGAATGCCTGCAGCCTTGAGTCGACCAATGACTTCCTTCAAAAAGTCGGCTTGCTGGATCGTATCCCAGCCCGAATCGGAGGTGAGGGCACCTGGGGGGTCGGGTACGAGGGTACATTGATGTGGGCGATTGGCCAAGACCATTTCCAGAAAGCGTTCATTGGGATTGCCTTCGATATTAAGCTCCGTTTTTACCAGCGATTTGAGTAGGGGAATATCATCGTATCGCACATGGCGTTCATCGGGTCGAGGGTGGACGGTAATGCCTTGAGCACCAAAGGCTTCACAATCTCTGGCTACCTGAGCGAGGTCGGGGAGATTGCTGCCACGAGAATTGCGAATCAATGCAACTTTATTGAGATTTACACTTAAATTGGTCATAGGTGGTACAACTAAAAATTATGTATCTTGGCCGAAATTCTTCAAAAACGCCCGCAATTTACACAAATAATCAATAATGTTTTCATCCGAAAATCAAGCGAATCCAGGGATTGAACAAGCGGCCAATCCGATTGTTTGGCCTCCGAGTTTAATCTTGGTTTTTCTACTGCTCTGTATCCTGTTCAGCAGTATGCTTGGGCTGGGTATTATCTATGCACTGGGGGCAGCTAATGGCTTGGCCTACGAAGCCATTTTTGATTTACTCAATGAAAGTAGCACGGCTTCAGATCGCAATTTTGTGCGATTAACAGTAATGATCAATCATCTAAGCATGTTTGTTTTGCCAGCTATCGCCGTTGCTGTATTTCTATTTCGGAAGACCTGGATGCGTTTTTTACATATTGATCAAAGTCCCAAGGGGCAACAAATCCTTTGGGGTAGCTTACTCATCCTGGTGGCCTTACCTTTGGCACAATTTAGTTTTTGGCTCAACAAGCAAATTGAGCTACCTGCTTGGGCCAGCAGTATGGAAGAGCAAACGGGTCAAATGGTCAACCAGTTATTACAGGCTGATTATGGTTTAGAGGTATTGTTCAATGTATTGATCATTGCCCTCATCCCAGCCATTGGGGAAGAATTGGTCTTTAGAGGTATTTTACAAAAACAAATTGAACGACAACTCAAAGAACCCATTGGAGCCATCTGGCTGAGTGCCATCTTATTTAGTGCTTTTCATCTCCAGTTTGAGGGCTTTCTCCCCAGAATGCTATTGGGAGCTTTGTTGGGCTATTTGCTATATTGGACAGGAAATCTTTGGGTACCAATTGTCGCCCATTTTTTTAATAATGCCTCACAAGTTATTGTGCAATATCTGTACAAAGCAGAATTTGATCAAATTGACGCAGCGCTACTTCAACAAGGGCAATGGCTACCTGCTATTATTTCCCTCCTACTGGTACTAGGCATTAGTCGGATACTTCAACAACAAAAATCGCCGAAAAACCACCAACCGCCAGATGCTGGCGGCCAATTCAAGCCATCTTTATGAAAGGATTATTAAAAAGAGCATCTACAGCGGTAATTTTTGTGCTTGTCATGCTGGCAGGACTATACGGGGGACGCTATTCCTTTGTCGCCCTTTTCGCGCTAATTACAGCGCTTTGCTTGTGGGAGTTTCTGGACCTCACACTGGCTGGGAAGGATGCAAATCGACGACAAGTACGCAAAGGGATTGGCCTGTTATTGGGTCTGCTGCCTTTTTTGTTGGTTTCTGTGCTCAAACTCGAATTGGCCAATTCTCCAGAAGAATACATACTGATTACTTTGATCACCTTTTTTCCACTGGTTTTTCTCTTTTTCATTTTTGAATTGTTTACCATTTCCGAACAACCCTTTAGAAATGTCGCTTTTGTGGTCTTGGGGATGGTCTATATTGGAATTCCCTTTGCCCTGCTTGATTTTATTGCTTTTGACGAATCCTACTTTTATGTCAATACCGTATTTGGGCTATTATTGCTGACCTGGAGTAATGATACAGCTGCTTATCTGGTGGGATCGCAAATTGGAAAGACCCCTTTATTTCCCCGTATATCGCCTAAAAAAACCTGGGAAGGATCAACAGGAGGGGCGGTCATCACAATGTTGATTGCTTTTGGCTTGAGTCAATTCTTTACGGAGTTAAGCAGTTCACAGTGGCTTATTTTATCCATTATTGTCATTATCTTTGGGTCGATTGGCGATTTGGTGGAGTCGATGCTCAAACGAAGCTTACAGATCAAGGATTCTGGGAGTATGCTTCCTGGGCATGGTGGTTTTCTGGATCGCTTTGATGCCTTCATATTTTTGTTACCTTTTGCAGCGGCCTATTTGCTTTATATCCGTTGAAGCAGGATATAATGTGGTGTTAAAGTATTATTTTGTGCGACTACATAGAACAATATAAAGCCAAATACCGTTTTCTGGTTTAGAAGAAAATCCTCAAACATTAGCATTATATCTTTTATACGTTTATGATTTATCCAAATATTAAATCTATGAGGATCCACAAAGAAGGCTATAAAATACTGATTGGAGCGGCCATTGCTCTTGGAGTGGCTAATCTGCTGGTATTTTGGTTTGTTCCCTCTTGGCTCACTATGGCTAACATAGTATCTGTCTTACTTTTTTTGCTGGTCCTTCAGTTTTTTCGCAATCCAAAAAGGGAGATTGTTGTTACGGATGACAATATCGTATATGCCCCAGCAGATGGTAAAATCGTGGTGATTGAAGAGGCCCATGAGTCTGAATATTTTGACGATAAACGCCTACAGGTCTCTATTTTTATGAGTCCAACTAATGTGCATGTCAATCGAAATCCAATCAGCGGTACAATCAATTACTTCAAATACCACCCTGGCAAATACCTCGTGGCCTGGCATCCCAAATCTTCGACAGAAAATGAGCGGACTACTGTAGTCATTGATAATGGAGAAGAGGAAATCTTGCTACGGCAGATTGCAGGCGCTATGGCCAAACGCATTGTGAATTATGTGGAATTAGGTAATCAAGTGGTACAGGGAAGCGATATGGGATTTATCAAATTTGGTTCAAGAGTAGACCTGTTTCTTCCATTAGATGCTAAATTGGAAGTGCAGATGAACCAAAAAGTCAGGGGTAATCGAACGGTCATTGCCCGACTGTAAAGTCCTTTACCTAAAGGGTCTAATAATGACGGAACGAATAATACATCGTTCCGTCATTATTGGTTTAGGACTCTTCCCAAACCCTTTCTCCACTCCGATTGATGTAAGCCCAACGCCCTTCCTGCTCCACCCAGGCCAGGCCATTATTAAAAGGCAAAACCTGATCAAATTGACAATCTATAAGCACCTGCCCATCCGTATCAATAAAACCCCATTGGTTTTCTACCTTCACTGGAGCTAACCGCTCGCTAAACAAACCCGCATCTGTAAACAGCGGTGGTATAGCCCATTCGCCTTGTTTGTTGATAAAGCCAATGCGCTCCCGCTCCCCTACCAAAGCCAATCCGTCACTAAAATCACCCGCTA
>JBCBDH010000509.1:0-5077 GCA_038529855.1 Bacteroidota bacterium
ATCTCCAAGAGGTAAATCAACTACTAAAAAGCCTAAAAGTCTTTACCCCCCTCATCGAAGACCATGCCCCCATTATGATGATTGGAAAAGACGGAGAAGACAATTGGATTCGCACCAATGGCCTGGCGCAGCCCAATAAGCTGGCCGACATCCTCTACAGCCGTTTGGGGGTAGCCAAAAAAGTAAAACAGGAAGACAAAAAGCCAGGACATAGCTATTTTACGGATACCAAACTGACCAATCAGTACGGAGAAGAAATGGCTTTCTATACCGATCTGCTCATGGATAAGGTGGTGCTCATCAATCCCTTCTTTGCGGAATGTACTGGCAGTTGCCCAGTGATGCATGCCACCATCCAAAAAATTCAGGACTACTTAGGGGATAAACTAGGTACAGAGGTCAATATGATCTCCATTACCGTAGACCCCAAAAACGACACACCAGAAAAGCTGGCCGCTTATGCCGATCGTTTTGGTGCCAAGAAAGGTTGGTATTTTCTCTCTGGTGATCAAGCAAGTATTGAATTAATCCAGGGTAAACTAGGCAAATCTGTCGATTCGCGCGAGGAACACGACACCATCTTTCTCATTGGCAATGTCAACACTCGATTGTGGAAGAAAGTAGATGGTTTATCCAATCCCGAAAAAATTATTCCATTACTCGAAGAAGTTCTCAACGATAAGGGTGCTTAATTGTTGAAACACACATACATGCAACGGACTAGACCACTTTTACACATTGATCAGCACGGCTGGTGGATCCTTCTGCTGTTTCTTCTAACGCCCTCAATTTGGGCGCAAACGGCCCTTAATTCAGCACAGGAAAGGGGCAGACAAATATTTGAAACAGGAGAAAGTAACACTAGTCAGGATATCATTGCTTTGATGTCAGGTGTTGAAGTGCCCGCGAGTGTACTTCCCTGCGCTTCCTGTCATGGCAGTGATGGCAAGGGCAAACCTGAAGGTGGTATCGTCCCCTCTAATTTGACCTGGCCCTCACTCACCAGGGTAAAGGCAGAACACAACAACAGGATTCACCCAGCCTATACCCTCAAGGCCCTCAATCGCGCCATTAGTATGGGATTGGACCCCGCAGGTAATGCTCTCCACAAGGCGATGCCCAGGTATCAGATGAGTAGAGCAGATATGAACGATCTGGTTGCCTATATCCAAACGCTAGGCATTGCCAATGGCGAAGGGGTTCAGGCAAAAAGTATAGATATAGGCATGGTACTCCCACCCCATCAGGGGGAAGCTGCTTTAGCAGCGAGAGCGGTGGTGGAAGCCTATTTTACAGAAATCAATCAGGAGGGAGGCATCTACAATCGAATTTTGCAATTGCAGCCAGCGATTGCTGGGGCTTTGGAGGAGATGGAAGAAAAGCCTTTTGCCATGACCGCTAGCTTTATAAGCCCCAAGGATGAGGCGACGACAAAGTGGTTGCAAGAGGCCCAAATTCCTATTGTGGGAGCGATGAGCGACGAGGTGTTTAATCGCTTATCAGATCGGGAATATTTTTTCTATCTGTATCCTGGTTTGGAGCAGCAAGCCCTCGCGCTGGTGGAGTTCGCCCAGCAGCAAATTCCTGAGCAATGGGAAAATACGCTTTTGCTACATGGAGAAGATGAAAAGAGTAAACAATTGGCGCAGGTGCTGGAACAGCGTCTCAACGATAGCCCCTGGAAGGGGGCTAGACAAAGCCTTGGAGAAGATCCATCTAGCTGGGGCCCTATCATCCAACAATTGCGAAATGAGCAAACGGACTTTGTCTTCCTACTGCTCCAACCTCAAGAGGTCAATGCTCTTTTGCAAAAAGCTGCGGAGTTGAATTGGCAGCCCAATATGATGATGCTTGGTGCGCTTTCTGGCGCTCAGGTTTTTAATAGCCCATTGGCTTTTCACCAAAAGCTCTTTCTGACTTACCCTACTTGGTTATCAGAAATCAGCACGCAAGGCATGACTTATTACCGACAACTTCAGCAAAAATACCAACTCCCCAATGCCTATCGACAAACCCAATTATCAGCGCTGGCAGCCTCCATCATCCTGGTGGAAAGCATGAAAAAAGCAGGTCGACAGCTGAGTAGGGAAAAGCTGATGAATGAACTACAACAATTGTATGAATTTAGGACAGGCTTAATCCCTCCCATTAGCTATAATAAAAACAATCGAATTGGTTCAGAGCGCGTCTATGTCACCACTTTGAACCTCAAAAAACAAACATTGGAATTGCTTCAAACGATAGAATAGCCACAGCAATGACTCCATCAAAAACTACAGTACCCATTGCCGTAAGCATACGGCACTTTCTGACAAGAGCAGACCTCCGCTATCTTTGTCAGCAAGTCAATCAGGTACAATACCTCGAATGGAGAGGGGACCATCTGGACCAACTCGGCCCCTGTTACTCGTTCGCCCAACAATTGGGCTGGCAACAAATTTATGCTTTAAGAAGTCGAGAAGAAGGTGGACAATTTGATGGCAGTCTAAGTGCGCGTCATCAGCAATTGATCGCCATGGCGCCAAAGGTGGAATTAGTGGAATTGGAAGCGGAGCGCGATTTAAGCCCAGCTATCTTGCAGGCCATCCCTGCCCATAAAAGAATAATCGCCTGGCATGGACCAGTAGAAAATCCATTTGCTTTGGCCACGCGACTGCATCGCTACCGCCAAACGCCAGCTGCTTTTTACAAAATCATCCCTGAGGTCAGCCGTTCAGGAGAGGAAGTTGACATCTTAGCTTTTTTAAAGAGCCAGAAGGATGAAAAACTGATCACTTATGCAGCTGGTCCTATAGGTCGCTGGACGCAGATATTGGCAGCTCATTGGGGCAGTGCGATTATGTATGCTGAGGCGCAAGCCAGTCAGCCCAATGGCGAATACTTCCCCCTCAACAGGCTGGTACTCGACTACGATCTCCCCCATCTCCGTCCCTTTAACTACTTGGCAGGTATTGTTGGTAATCCCGTATTTACCTCCCTATCGCCAAGATTACACAATACCACGTATCGCCAATTGGGACTCGATTGTTTGTATTTACCTTTCCATATTGAATCTTATGATGACTTTTGGGAAGAGCTGATCAACTACCCTTACGAAGGGCAGCAATTATTGAATTTTATTGGCTTTACGGTTGTCTCGCCTTTCAAAGAGGAAGGTGTTCGTCGAGCGGACTTCTCTAGGCAAGCCATTATTGAGCATACGGCTGCAGCCAATGTTGTGGTCAAAAACGGCCATCATTGGACCAGTGATACCACAGACTTCTATGGCGTATCTGAGGTCTTGGCCCATTTGGAGGTAGCCGCCAGAAATTTGCGGGTCGCCATCATAGGTTGTGGAGGAGCGGGGCGAACGATGGCAGCGGGGCTGAAAGCAGCAGGGGCAGCGGTCACTTTGGTGAATCGCTCGGCAGGGCGAGCGCAGTTTGCCAGCGATCAGTTGGCATTGCGGCATTGCCTATTGGAGGACTTTTCGCCAAAGGGTTTTGATCTGTTGATCAATGCGACGCCATTGGGGAAACAAGCTGGAGAAATTCCTTTTAACCCCATTCTGAGCGATCCTTCTGCTATTATAATCGACATGGCCTATGGTAAGCAAAAAACGCGATTGGTTCGAGAAGCAGAGATTGCAGGACGGATGGTCATCAGTGGGATCGATATTTTGGTTTTACAAGTCCAACAACAATTCAAATTGATGACGGGCCAGGTGATGCCAGCAGATTTGGCCTATCGCTTGGCTGGGGCGACCAAGGGGACGCTTTTTTCCCCTTATCTATTAGAGAAAGCAGAATATAAAAACAGACAATATGCAGTACAGCAAGAAAGATGATCTGGTCGGAACTGAGTATTACGAGGTTGGATCAGAGATTGAGAAGTTTTTGGGACAATGGGAAAATACCAATCCAGGAACGGGACAGATCAAAAGAATCAATGTCTCAGAGGAAAAGGGCGAATATTTTCTCCACGCCTATGGCGCTTCTGACGATGGTTTGATTGATTTGGGAAAAAGTAAATGTGCTTTGTTTAGCTCAAGAGTAGACAACAGCATCATCGAAGGAATGACCACTAAGATTGAACTGCCATTTATCCACATCGATGTGGCGATCAATTTGAAATATGGCGTGATGGTCGTTCAAATTTACAATACCTTTTTGGATGGCAGCAAGCGAAGCAATTACTTTGGCCGCGAATTTTTTCACCAACGTCACGACAAAAATTAATGGATATGATGAGTGCGAATCAACCTACTAAAACCAGAGTCGACTACAGCAAATTTTTGGGTGTTTGGATCAATACCTACACAGAAACTAAAGGCATTACTCAATTTCGCTTTTACGAACAAGAGGGCCAATTGATGGTAGAAGCCCAAGGTGCTGAAGGCGGTGTTTGTCCAGGCGATTGGGGGAGCGTACCTGCTTATGCCTATGCCTATAAACCTCACATGACGGAAGCCTATGCTTTTCGCGTCGATTTTAAAATGGAAAGCGGCAATGCCTTATTGGCAATGAACGAAAATAAGGGATTAATCGTCATAGCGGGTTATTGGTCTTACAATCAAGACAGCGATCAATCCGATCATTTGATCCGCGAATTTTATTACAAAGATTAAAGCGCTATGGTCCAAGCAATCATTGAGCAAAAAAAGATGGAACAACGCATCCAAGCACTTGATCAACTGGCGCAATCCAAGATCGCTCCACGAGCGGCCCAATACGATCAATCGACTGTTTTTCCCCGCGAAAACTTTGATGATCTTTTTGAAGGTGGCTTTCTAGGGCCAACGATTGGAAAGGCTTATGGGGGAATGGGTTTGGGTCATCACAATGGCGATATTCACAGCCTTTGGCGAATGACCAAAGCTATTGCCAGGGCTGATATGGCGACTGCTCGCTGTTGGGAAGGTCATGCCAATGCGCTGCTCTTAATCAATAATATAGCGACGGAGGAGCAGAAAAAAAGATGGTTTGAAGGCGTTTTGCAAAGAGGCGAACTTTGGTCAGCTTGGAGCGGAGAGCCTTTGTATAGGGCACCCCATGAAAAGGCCAAATATGGTACGCGGATGCAAAAGGTGGAAGGTGGC
>JBCBDH010000510.1:0-5044 GCA_038529855.1 Bacteroidota bacterium
CTCCATGCCTTGGCCGAACAAATTCACATCAAAAACCCTAGCCAGGAATTCAGCTTGCTCAAAGTATCCACTGACGCGCAAGGCGTTAGCCACATTCGCTTCCAGCAAGTCTATCAAGATATTCCAGTTTTCGGTAGCGAAATCGTCGTTCATTGCCCCAATGGCATTCCTCATTCTATGAATGGTCGATATTTTCCAAGCCCTGAGCTAAGGCAATTAAATCCAAGAGTCTCCGCAGAAGAGGCCCTTGATCAGGTCAAAACGCATTTGGCACAACACAGCCAATTGGTCGAATTGAAGGAAGAACAAAAGCAGTGGATTGCCCACGAACCTTACAAAAAAGAATTGGTCATCTATCACCCTAAAAACCAATACGAAGCCGAAAGACTTTGCTGGCACATCAGCGCCATCCCCAATCTAATGGAGCGCTGGTCCTACTTCGTCGACGCTCAAAGTGGTGCTATCCTACACCATTTTAGTCATATCTGTAATATCCACGGCAAAGCTTGTGCACATCATACGGATAAATCATCCGCTAAAGTAAAGAGGAGTTCTTCTAAGCGACATGCTGCGCCCATGGGCAAAGAGACGGCCCAGGCCATTGACCTCAGCGGCATCAGCCGAACCATAGATGTTTATGAATGCAATGGCCAATACTTTATGGTCGATGCAGCTAAGGACATGTATAATGGAGATGAAAGCGACTGTACCAATGGCGATCGCTTGCTCATTGGCGCTATCGTTACCTTTGATGCTTTCAACAACACACCACAAAGCAATAATTTTGACTACGATGTGGTGAGCAGCAATAATAACAGCTGGCCAGACCGCAGCTCGGTATCCGCTCATTATAATGCCAGTTTAGCCTATGAATATTTTCGCAATGCTTTTAGTCGCAGCTCCATCAATGGAGAGGGCGGAAATATCTACAGCTTTGTCAATGTCGCAGATGAAAGTGGTGGCGATATGGACAATGCCTTCTGGAATGGAGCCGCAATGTTTTACGGTAATGGCGATCAAGCCTTCACGGCACCGCTGGCCAAAGCCCTCGATGTAGGTGGCCACGAAATGGGGCATGGCGTCATTCAAAGTACCGCCAATTTGGTCTATGAAAATCAGCCTGGCGCCCTCAATGAGTCATTCGCTGACATCTTTGGGGCGATGATCGACCGCGATGACTGGACGGTAGGGGAAGAAATTGCCAATCCCGCCATTTTCCCTACAGGGGCGATGCGCAGCTTGGAAGATCCCAATAATGGGGGCAATAGCCTCAATGATCCAGGCTGGCAGCCCAAGCACATGGACGAATTTGTCAATCTGCCCAATACCCCACAAGGCGACAATGGTGGTGTACACATTAATAGTGGCATCCCCAATCATGCCTTTTATCGCTTTGCAACCAAAAGTGGCGTGGGCAAAGACAGGGCTGAGCAGGTCTTTTATAAAGCTCTTACCGATTTTCTCGGTCGCTCCTCTCAATTTGTCGATCTGCGCATCGCCGCCATCGAAGCCTCCCAACAGCTCTACGGCAATGCCGTCGCCCAAGCCGCTGCCGATGCTTTTAGCGAGGTAGGTATCCTAGGCAGTGATCCAACTCCTACTCAAGTGGACATCGAAGTCAACCCAGGAGCCGACTTCGTCCTCTGGTCGCCAGATGATCTATCCAGTATCCGCAATGCCGATACCCAGGGTAATGACAATGGCGCTTTTTCCAATAATAACCATATCAGCAGACCTAGTATTACCGATGATGGAAGCATTATTCTCTACATTGGAGCAGACCGAAATATATGGGAAATCGATGTAGACTGGTCAACAGGAAACATCTTAGATGAATACATACTCGAACAATCACTGGACTGGCGAAATGTAGCCACCTCACGCGACGGAACCAAATTTGCCGCTGTTGCAGGTGATTTATCCAATGGTATATTTGACAATGAGGTCTTTGTTTATGATTTCATCTCTGAGCAAGGGCGCTGGTTTGAATTCTACAATCCAACCTATACTCAGGGGATATCTACAGGAGATGTCCTTTTTGCCGATGTGCTGGAATGGGACCATAGTGGGGAATTTTTGATGTATGATGCGGCCAACGAGATTCAGAGCAGTAGTGGGGATGACATCACCTATTGGGATATTGGCTTTATACGCGTTTGGGACAATCAGGCTGACACTTGGGGAGATGGACAAGTGTCTAAGCTCTTTTCAGGTTTGCCTGAAAACTCCAGCGTTGGCAATCCCAGCTTTTCTAAAAACTCCCCTTATATCATCGCCTACGACTTTATCGAGGTTGATTTCTTTGGGGACCAGACCTACACGGTAGAAGCTGGTAATTTGGAAACGGGCGATATTGGTATTATTTTCTCTGGAAACGATCTGGGCTACCCCAGCTATTCCAAAAATGATGATAGGGTCATTTTCCACTTTTTACAAAATGGCCAACAGGATATCATTGCCGTCCGCGACCTGGCCAATGACAAAATTACGGGGACAGGAGATGCTTATATCTTTATAGAAGATGCCGTTTGGGGCGTTTGGTTTGCCACTGGCGAGCGCGATCTGGTATCCAGCAGTGAGCCTGGTGCTGCCGCCTCCTTTAGCCTGTACCCCAATCCCTTTAGCAAGGATTTAAACCTGGAACTCCAAGCTAATCAACAAGGCCCAATAGAGGTCGAAGTACTTGATTTGCTGGGAAGAAGTCTTTGGAAAAACAGCTATACTGTCGTCCAAGGCCATAATAAAGTGGATTTGGCCATTGACAATCTACCGATCGGCAACTACTTTGTTCGAGTAGCTTGGGACAATATGTCGGCTATTAGAAAAGTTGTTAGACTGGACTAAACTTTGACCACCAAAGCAGGTTCATAATGTAAAACATATCATCCGATGAAGTATTTAATGACCCTATTCGTTTGTTTGTGGACCTGCATCAGCTTTGCTCAACACACACATTCTCCCAAATGTGGGATGGATCATGTACATCATTTGTATGAGCAGGACTATCCTGGATTTGCATTGGAATTGGAGCGGTATCGGCAAGAATTGCCCGTGCGATCCAAGGCAGCACCGCGCAGTGGGTCTGTAATTCTGCGCATCCCAGTGGTCATTCATGTCATTCACGGAGGAACACCAGAGGGCATTGGTGCTAATCTATCCGATAGCCGACTGCTGACGCAGATCGACGCACTGAACGAAGACTACAGACGTCAGAATGACGATGCCAATCAGACTCCTACCGCATACAGCGGTATTGCCGCAGATTGTGAAATCGAATTTTGCCTGGCGGCTGTTGATCCCAATGGCAATCCAACCAATGGCATCACCCGTCATATTTTTAACTCCATCCCCAGCATCAGCTATATGGAAAATCAGGTTAAGACCGCTACGACCTGGGATCCAGACCGCTATTTGAACATCTGGACAGCCGATCTGCCCGATAATACCATTTTGGGTTACTCTTATCTGCCCACCTCCAATATTGTAGGTTCTACGCGGGATGGTGTGGTGCTCACTTATACCAAATTTGGGGTGACCAGCAATTCCAATAGAGGACGGACTACTACCCATGAAGTAGGACATTATTTGGGTTTGATGCACATGTGGGGTTCTAACGATAGCGATGGTAATCCCATTGGTTGTGGATCAGATGATGGCGTGGAAGATACCCCCAATTCGGATGGACCTTACTACCAATGCCCCAATTTTGGACCCGTTTCCTGTGGCTCTACAGATATGAACATGAACTACATGGACTATGTAGATGATGATTGCATGAACCTCTTTACACTAGGACAAAAAACATTGATGCACAATACCTTGACGGGAATTCGATCCTCTCTCTTGGACAATAACTTAACGCTTTGTAATATCAACCTGGATTGTGTCAATTTGGATAATAGTGATATTGTGATGGGCTTTGAAAGTAATCAGTCAACGGATGATTGGGCGATAGAGGATGCGAATGGCGATGGGACGAGTTGGAATATCCGTCAAGACTTTACAGAGGATTGGGGAGCCAATAATGGCAGTGGTTTGGCAGTTTACTTTTGGAATGAGGACGGTATTAATTCTGCTGATGACTATCTGTTTACGCCCTGCTTTGCTATTGAGCAAGGTCATTATTATCGCCTCAGTTTTGCCTATGCTGCTGCTAGTGACCAAAACGGTGTGATCTATCCAGAACGCCTCGAAGTGGGTTTATCAGGCAATCAAAACAGTTCTGACTTCTTTAGCTTCAACGATTGGGTACTCGATCCCATTACCAATGTTTACCCCAACTACAATAATGAATCTTACACTTTTATCGCCAATGAAGATGGCCAGTTGAGCATTGGTTTTCGCGCTTTTAGCGATTCAGATCAATATGCTCTACAGCTTGATGATATTCGGGTGGTAGATTTAGGAGATGTGACGGATACCGACGATTTGAATGCGGATAGCGAATGGTCTATATTTCCCAATCCCGTTGATAACCAGCTCTTTATCAACCCACCATCCAATTTAACAGATCAAGATGTCCAAGTACAAGTATTTGATGCCATTGGGCAATTGGTCGATCAATACAACTTCCAAGAGACCTTACAAGGAACTTTGGAACTGGATCTTAGCGAACTTTCATCAGGCATATATTTTGTACAGGTAAAGACGGCCAATAGCCAGTGGAGTCAGAAGATCATTCGACGTTAGGGAGAGGATAGAGATGGGCATGGTCCCAGTGCCGACATTTGAAAGCGGGAAGTTTTAAGGAAACGTTAAAGTTATTTTAAGGGGCAAAGTCCTGATTGTACCACATGTCTTATTTTACTATTTTTGATAGGTGCGTATTAAAATTCAATAATTTAAAATCCAGTTATTATCATGAAGAAGTTATTTATGCTAGTTGCTTTCTTTGGTGTATTTACGCTTGCAGCCAATGCTCAGACTTGTACCAAAAGCAAATCAATGAGTGGCAAAGCTACTTGCTCTAAAACTGCTGCTGCAAAAGTTGCGGCTATGGATGATTCCATCGAAGCTCGCACTTGTGCGAAAAGTGGTAAGGTAT
>JBCBDH010000511.1:0-2356 GCA_038529855.1 Bacteroidota bacterium
TGCGAATGATTGTACCCAAAGTGTAGATTCCGTATTAGTAGAAGGGGTAGTCATGGCTACCGCTATAGTAAGTGATGCAGTATGTAATGGAGAAGCCACAGGAAGTATTTCCCTGACTGTCAATGGCGGTACGGCTCCTTACACTTACAATTGGACCAATGGTCTGCCAGGCAGTTCCAATCAAACCAATGTGAGTGCAAATAGCTATGATGTTACAGTCACTGACTTCAATGGTTGTACGGCTAGTACGACAGTAGTCGTGGGTGAGCCTTCGGCCATTAGTATCACCTCGCAAGTCGTTACGGATGCCCTTTGCGCAGGCGAAGCCTCTGGGGCAATCGATATTAACGTAAGTGGTGGAACAGCTCCTTACAGCTATGCTTGGAGCAATTTAGATACGGATGAAGACATCACCAATATTACATCTGGTAATTATGTCGTCACCATCACGGATGCTGCTAATTGCGAATTTATTTCTGGAAATATTGTAGTAGGGGAGTCTAGTGATATTGTGATTTCTAATGTCAATATTCAGGATGCCAGTTGCTTTGGCACCGCTACAGGAGCCATTAGCATTGATGTGACGGGTGGCGCTGGTAATTATTTGTACAGCTGGGAAAATAACGTTCCTACACCAATTAGCAATAGCGAAGACCTCACTGGTCTGCGTGGAGGAACTTATTCCTTAACTGTGACTGATGGCAATGGTTGTATAGAAATATTGAGTGGTTTGTTTGTAAATGAACCTGCGGATATTTCGATCAGTACCAATGTAAGTAATACCTCCATCGCCAATAATGATGGAGCCATCAATACGGATATCACTGGTGGAACCTCACCTTATGATTACAACTGGTTTAGTACCACAGGTGGTGGATTTTCTTCTGATGAGGAAGACATTGTTGGACTGATGCCTGGCTATTATGCCCTGACGGTGACTGATGCGAATGATTGTACCCAAAGTGTAGATTCCGTATTAGTAGAAGGGGTAGTCATGGCTACCGCTATAGTAAGTGATGTGAATTGTAATGGCGGAGACGATGGAATGATCGATGTGACGCCTACAGGAGGTATTGCACCATTTAGCTATCTCTGGAATGATAACGCTACACTTGAAGATCGCGATGGCTTGAGCGCTGGTACTTGGTCTGTGACCATCACAGATGCAGTGGGTACTACCTTTATGCAATCTTATACGATTGACGAACCTGTGGCGATGGCCTTTCAATCTGTGAATGTTATTGGAGAAACAGGTACGGGATGTAATGGCTCAATTAATATCTCTGTAACGGGTGGTTCCTTGCCTTATTCTTACCAATGGAGTAATGGCGCAAGCAGTGAAGATGTCACTGACCTTTGTAAAGGAAATTATTCCGTTACGGTGATCGACGCTAAAGGCTGTATCGTTATTCGCAACCAGATTAATGTAGCCGCTGGCGCCTTATCCATTGCCAATCTCGACGTAGAAGATGCCAAGTGTTTTGGCGGCTCAGATGGTTCAGCGACGATTAGCATCCTTGGCGGTTGCGAACCCTATACCTTTACTTTAGACAATGGCAGCACCACCACTATCACCACGAACACTGCTACCTTTGACGGCCTATCCGCTGGAACTTATAATGTAGAAATTGTAGATGTTAATAGCACCAGCATATCCGTACCCTTTACCATTGGTGAAGGGAGCCCAGTTATCGTAACTGTTGAGAATGTGATCAACAACAGCGATGATACTGGAGCAGATTGTAATGGCGCTATTCAGATTTCCGCTACAGGAGGTTCTGGAAATTATTCCTACTCCTGGAATAATGGTATGACTAGTGAAGACATCGAGGGGCTTTGTGAAACACTTAGTCCATATAGCGTTACCGTAACTGATGAAAATGGTTGTACGGGAACACTAGAAGGGATCACCATGCGTCGCATCATTACGGAAGTTCAAGATACCCGTTGTTTTGATGAGTGTAATGGAGAAATCAGATTGGATATTGTAGGAGGTAATCCGCCTTACAGTTATGTTTGGAGTGATGGAGAAACTGGCAGCATTAGAACTTCACTTTGTGCTGGTCCATACGAAGTAACCGTAACGGATAATTTGGGCGACATCGTCCATATTGCTACCAATTTTGTAGATGGCCCAAGTGACCCTATCAACATTACTGTAGATGCATTAGGCCAGCCACTCGGCAATACCAGCACGGGAAGTATTGGTATTAGCGTAGACGGTGGTTGGGGGAACTACACCATCCAATGGCAAGGTCCTAATGGTTTTATAAGCACAGTGGAAGACATCGTCGCATTGGAAGAGGGAGCCTACGTAGTGACGGTCATTGACGAAAATGGCTGTTCTGAAACAGAA
>JBCBDH010000511.1:2366-5035 GCA_038529855.1 Bacteroidota bacterium
GATTGCGAAAGCGATTGTAATGGAACCATCGAAATCGATATTATCGAAGGGGGAACAGCTCCTTACAGTTTCTTCTGGAGCGATGGTTCAATTGGACAGGCTATTGGTGGTTTGTGTGCAGGAGAATACACGGTGACGGTAACCGACTTTGAAGGTTTGACCGAAGAATTTGGACCATATGTTATTGAAGAACCCACACCAATTGAACTGAGTTTCTTGATCCCTGGTAATGGGACCGCCTCAATGACTATCACGGGTGGAACAACTCCCTATGACATTAAGTGGAATACGGAAAATAGCGATACGACTTCCGCAGTCAGTGTCTCTGAAGAAGGTGTATATGCCGTCATTGTGACTGATGCAAATGGTTGTACGGCTTTCAATAATGATGTGTTTATCACCATCGCTGATGGCAATCCTGAAGGAGGAATTTGCAGTGATGTAAGAGCAGTGATCACACCAAATGATGATGGCCAGAATGATGAATTCATCATACGCTGTAGCGAGAATGTAGTAGAAGAACTGCGCATCTTCAATCGCTATGGTCAATTGGTTTTTGAATCTGACGCTTACGACGACAGCTGGATGGGGACCAATGATCGAAACAGTGACTTACCAGAGGGAGGCTACTTCTATGTCTTGGAGTATGTCAATGCCGCTGGACAGCGGTTACAAGAGAAAGGTCACATTACCATCATTCGATAATTAAACTATTCCCAAGAACGAAATTAATCCTGGAATCATGAAAAAGATATGTTTACTCTTCTTTAGCCTGACATTCGCAGTCCAATGGGCCAATGCTCAGGAAGAGGCAGTGTTTGGACACTATATGTTCAATCCCGTGTTGATCAATCCTGGAGCCACCGGTTTTGATGCTGCGCATCACAATATTTTTATGAACATCAACTCGGCCTGGTCCAATTTCCCAGGGGCCCCTCAAACCTATGCTTTGAGTTATAATGGCCCTATCGGAAAGCGCTTGGGGCTTGGGGGGATGGTGTATACAGAAAATGTAGCATCTATGACTTTCTATCGTGCGCAGTTGAACTTCGCCTTTCGATATGAAATGAATGACTTTGATATTTCCGCTGGATTTGCAACTCAATTCCACCGAATGCGAGTTGATAATGAAGGTTTTACCACATCTACCCTTTATGATTTGGATGACGATTTACTCAATCTAGCGATGGATGGTGAGCGCGTATTCGATGCTTCTCTTGGCGCCTATGGAACTTACAAGGAGGATGTCTTTTTTGGCATTTCTTTCCCAAGTTTGATCCGCACGCGTTTGGATGAGATTGAAGGAGTTCGAGAATCTGGTTCTGGATTGGAGTTTTTTACCCTGCATGGTGGTGGTAATCTAAAGGTGAAGGATTACAAGATTAATTTGCAACCTTCTATTTTGATCAAGCGATTGCGTAATGTTCCTTTTCAGGTAGATTTCAATCTCTTGTCAACTTTCTTGGACGACAAATTAATCACTGGTTTGACCTATACGGCTGGAGCTGGTGGTGACTTAGGGATTACCCTTGGTACCAAATACAATACCGTTCGATTCATCTATTCTTATGGTTTGTACTTTGGTAATTTCCAGCAGTACAATGGTGGTTCGCATGAGGTGACGGTTAACTTCCAGTTTAATCGAAGCAAAGGGAAGTTTGACCGCTCTAGAAAATACAGAAAATAACTCCGAATGAAGCTAAGTCTACACTTAACTTCTATGACCTTTGAAAAAGGGTCGGCAGAGAAGTCCCTGGCGGGACAAAGAGCAATTTAACAATTGGTTTTTGGGATGGCCTCTCTCTGATTCGTCGGAGGGGGGCTTCTCTGCCTTTTTCCTCTTTTCGCTTTGAAAAAAGAAAAGATGACATTGAAAAGCAATATTTAAAAAACTGATAACAAGCTGAGTAGTAATCAGCTATTTTACTATTTGAAGCATAGTGCTAAAAACCGTATCTTATGGAGAGACTGACGAAGCAAATGCCTGACCTTGTGAACTAAGGTCCTCTCCTCCAAGGCATTGATAAGTCCCGAATACTGATTTGGCAAGCTGAAAACCGACACAAAGCACCCATTAGCCTGCCTTAAATACCGACCACCCCTCTCGGTAGTGGAAGCGTTCCGTTTCCATCTCAATCCCCAACCTTTTCAGGACAAAATCAAGCCCCCTGTGGAATTGGTTCTGGCGAAAACTATGTGCAAATAATTTTGCCAAAACTTAACATGAATGTAGCCAAAGATATAGGCTGCGGAAGCTTAGCATATCGTGCTAAGGGGTTCCGCTATAGTACCTGGTGGGGGGCTCACCTTGTACACCGCCTTGCTATGGCTGTTTTATTCTTCTCTATCATCTTCCCACAAAATATTATTCACGCACAGTGCATCATCGCTTGTCGAAGCGATCTCAATATATCTTTGGGTAGTAACGGACAGGTCAGTATCAGCCCTGGCTTTTTATTACAAGATCCCGATTGCGATCCCAATGATTTTAGTGTCAGTATTACAGATGATCAAGGCACATCCATTGGCAACCAATTGGATTGCTCACATGTAGGGCAAACCGTTACCGCAAGGGCCACTCATATTAGCAGTGGTAATTATTGTGAAACGGAAATCACCGTAAGTGATAATTTTGCTCCTGTTTTAATTTGCACTGATACCATCGTCTG
>JBCBDH010000512.1:0-5030 GCA_038529855.1 Bacteroidota bacterium
GATCAATATATTATCGTCTTTGGCGATACCATCCAAACGGCAGGTATTTACTGCGAAAGTTTTATTGGTAGCAATGGCTGTGACAGTACCCACTGCATACAGGTAAATGTGGCGGACACCATCCGCACTGAAGAGGCTTACTATCTCTGCGAAGGCGAAAGTATGATGATCTTTGGACAGGAAATCAACTACTCAGGTGTATTTTCTCAAAACTTTAACAATGTGGCTGGATGCGATAGTATTCACCAGATCCAATTGGAGATTTTACCCCCTATTGATACGGATACCATCATTGAAGTCTGTGAAGGACAGACCTTTACAGTTGATGGAATGCCTTATAGTGAGCCTGGGGCTTATCAGTTTTTCTTTGAGCGAAGCTCCGTATATGGCTGTGATAGTTTTCATACCACCCAACTGATCATCCATCCCGGTCCGGTAATTGAGATAGAACCAGCGGGACCCATAGAAATTTGGATCAACCAGAGTGTAGAATTAAGCGTATTGGAGGATCCCACCTACACCTATCAATGGACACCACCTAATGAACTAAGCTGTGATGATTGTCCCAATCCCCTCGCCTATCCCAGCGCTGATAGTTACTACGAAGTTTTAGTCACTGATGAAAGAGGCTGTACGGCCACAGACGATATAGAATTTGTGGTTAAGGATGCCTGTATTTATGCAGACATCAAAGTGCCCAATGCCTTTACGCCCAATAATGATGGGGTGAATGATGGCTTTTGGATTTATGAGCAAGAAGGGCTCGACCGCCTGATCTACCTCCGCGTTTGGAATCGCTGGGGGGAGATGGTTTTTGAAACTGATCAACTGGATGAAAAATGGGATGGCACCTATAAGGGGGAAGCCCTCAATCCAGGGGTTTATGCCTACCTGATCAAAGCCTATTGCATTGGTGGACAATTGATGACGACCAAAGGAAATGTTACTATTCTGAAATAGCAGATGATTTATTGAATATGAAAAGAACTCTACTTCAACTAATCATCCCCCTGTTTATCCTGCTACCCATAGGGCTGCATGCGCAGGATATTCACTTTACCCAATTTGGCGCAGCACCGCTCCAACTCAATCCCGCCTTCACTGGTGCTTTTGGGGGAGAGATGCGAGTCATTGCCAATTATCGCAACCAATGGGAAACGGTGCCCGTGCCTTACAATACCTATGCCTTTTCCATTGACAGCAAAATCCAAACCCTTAAGCAGTACAACTATTTTGGGATTGGAGCGAGTGTGTATAGCGATGAGGCAGGTGATCTAAATTTTAAAACCAATTCCTACCAATTGCTGCTGTCCTATAATATCTTTTTGGGCAGTCTGTCTTCTAGACGAGGAGATTTTTACATGCGATTGGGTTTCCAGGGTGGGCAAATCAATCAGCGATTTGACTATGACAATATTCATCTAGAGAATCCAGATCAGGAAATTTATGTAGATCCCAGTATTAGCTATCTGGATTATGGATTGGGGATGTTGGTGACCTATGTCGAACCACAGGCTTATGTGTATGGTGGCCTGTCAACCTACCACTTTCAAAGACCCAATGTCTCTTTTTACAATCAGGTGCTTCCCAGCGATATCACTCCTGGAGCCAATTTGAGTTCGACGGCAGGAGAAGCTTTATTCCAAAAATTGAATGTACAATTTGGAGGGGATTTTACCACCTTGGATGGGTCCATTTCCTTTGCGCCAGATGTATTGTACAGTCGTCAATTTGTACATCAGGAATTGCTAGTTGGAGGTTATCTTCGATTTAATCAATTCAAATTCAAAAAATCCAAAGGGCCTACCAATGTCAATTGGAGCGTTGGAACCTGGTATCGAGTAGGTGATGCCTTAATTCTGGCCACCAAATGGGATTACAGCAATATCCTCAGTTTTGGTATTAGCTATGACATGAATATCTCCAATGCACGGGAGGCTACATTGGGTTATGGCGCACTAGAGGTTTCCATCAGTTATATGCTACAAACCAAACGTACCAAAGGTGCACCTAGCCACAGCGGTGGGCTCAGAAAGCGCGTAAAATGTCCAAGAATATCCAAAGGACCATTTTATGAAAATCCCTGGTACAGAGAGCGGGGACTAGCGCGTTAAAATCTATTCTGGAATCGGCTTTTTTGATTATTTTTGGCGCCTCAAGAGCAGCCACTATGATTCGCCTACTGATTGTTTGTTTTGCCTTTTTGGGAATGGGAATACTACTGAATGCCCAAACCCAAGTACTGAGCCCTGAAGATTTGCAAACAGATATTGCCTACCTGCAAAAAGCCCTGTACAAAAGTCATCCCAGCATATTTCGCTATAGCGACCGCCAAAGTATGAATCGCCAATTTGAAGCCCTTCAGCAACTGGCTCAGTCGCCCATGTCAATGGTCGAATTCGAATACCAGATCAGGAAATTACTCTGTCAAGTTGGCTGTATACATACGACACCTTCCAGAAAAGTAAAGAGAAGGAAAAAGACCAAGGGCGAGAAAAAACCTGTTTATTTTCTTCCCTATGGCTTTTATACGGATGGCGAAGCCCTTTGGATATCCAGAAAATTAAATGATAGTTTACCAGATTTGAATGGCTTTCAGGTCTTGTCTATTGAAGGACAGAGCGATACCGCCATACTCAATCAACTGCTTCAGCACCAATCTGCTGATGGTTATAATCAAACCTTTGCGCAGCGATTATTGAATTATAGAGAATTTTTCAATCTGCTTTATGCCAAATATATTCAGTCAGATAAGGAACGGTATAAAGCGATTTTGCAGGGGCCGCAAGGGCGAAGATTTAAGGCAGATTTACCAGGGATAGAAGCGATCTCCCCACCAAAAAAAGAGGAGAAAGAACAAGTACCCGTATGGACGCATCAAATGAAGAATCACTATTTTCGATTGGATACGACTGCTGGTTATGGACTGATCGATATTAATGCCTTTAATCCCTATCGCTTTCGCACCTTGCGTTTTTACAAGCGATCGTTCAAAAAGATGACTGCTCATCCTGATTATCCTTTGATCATAGACCTTAGGGATAACCTAGGTGGCAGTATTGACGAAGCGGAAAAGCTCCTCAGCTATATCATGGACGAACCCGTTCGCTATACCCTGGAAAAAAAGAAAAATGCCATTTTCAAATACAGCACCCTACTGGGTAAGTTTTATCTTTTTGCCGATTTTCTCAACCGCCGCGTCTTCAATCTTAGAGGTCGCTATCGCAATGAGAAGGGCATTGTATTAAAATCAAAAAAGCGGGATAAAAAACGCCACAATTTTGATGGACAGGTTTATGTAATTACCAATGGCTTCTCTGCCTCTTCCGCCAGCTTCGCTGCCTCCTTCCTCAAGCACAAAGCCCAAGCCATTGTCATTGGCCAAGAAAGCGGTGGTGGCGCAGCTGGAAATAATGGCCTCCTCTACCCTAGCATTCGCCTGCCCCGCTCCAGGATACAAGTCAAAATGCCACAGTACTGGGTCAATTACCAACTCATTGAGGATGAGGGTCGCGGTGTAGCTATTGATTTTCCCGTCCAGTACGAAATTGAAGATATTCTTTTGGAGCGAGACCTCGAAATCGAGCTTATCTTAGAGCAAATTCAAAAAAATTGAATAGATTGAGCTAAACTAAGCTTAATTCAAATGTTTGGGAGACTAAAAGCCAAGGCGCGTGAGCGCAGCGAAAAGCTCAAAAAAGTGGCCTTCCAATTGGATATGGACTTTATTCCAATTGATGAATATGGGTTTGTGAGTATGCTCAAAGATTTTCGGCTTTTTAAATATGGACACAGCAAGAAGATCACCAATATGATGTATAAGCGGGATGTCTGGAACCAATTGGATGTGCGGCTTTTTGATTATCGCTTTGTTATTCAGGCAGGAAACACCCCCGTACACCATCGCCAATCAGTCATTTTTATCCAATCCAAGCTTCTCAACCTGCCCGAATTTTTGCTCAAACCAGAGACTTTTTTCCACTGGGTGGCAGCTAAATTGGGAATGGAAGATATTGACTTTGAAGCTTTTCCTGAATTTTCCAATCAGTATCACCTCACGGGGCGAGATGAGGAATTGATTCGCCATCAGTTTAATAAAGACGTACTGCAATTTTTTACCATAGAGAAAGATTGGCGACTGGAAGGCGTCAACTATTACCTGATTTTTTATAAGCGTCGCCACTTATTTTCACCAGAGGAAATTAAAAGCTTTTATCAAAAGGGGATGCAGCTTTATCAAATGCTGCGGGAGCAGTCAAAGGAAGAGCCAAAATAAAAGTAGCCTCCATCTGCGCTAGATGGAGGCCCGTTTGCGATACTTAGGTTAAGCTGCTTTCTATTATTTATACTATCAATTGAATGATATTAGGCTACTAGTGTATATATAGTTTAGGTTTTCTACTTGACTTGATTAGGCGGCTTTCTTCTTTGTTCTCGCCTTCATAAAGGACAATATCCCTTGTTTACGCTCTGACTTCTTTGGAACAAAACTAATGGCAAGAAGGGCAGAGAGAAATATAGGAAGCCCCAGAACAATCAGCCAAACCTGCCCAGTAAATCCTCCTACCAGAATAACGAGCATCATTAAGAAAAAACGCTGTGTTACGGTGCCAATGCTTGCTTCAAATGGTCTCATGATTATTTATCTTTTAATCAACTTGAGGAGTTGTCCTCTCGTCTTATTGTTTGTTAATAATTACACTTCAAAGATAGCGCAAGCAAGACCTGAATGGATTGAGGAAAGTCAGAACGGGATTTGATTTATATCATTAATAAGGAAAATCTTTTGGCTATTAGCTCGCTAGCTGGCACCTATTATGGGAGTTTGCTTGGTTGAGATAGCCTAAAAAGAACAGTGGAATACTCAATTTGAATTGGGTATTCCACCTGAAAATGAATGATTTATGTAGTATAGGAGCTAGTATCGATACAAATAAACCTCCGTTCTTCGATTCTTGGATTTACCGTGCTCAGTTTGATTATCGCCTACTGGTTTGGTTTCCCCATAATACTGCACGGAAATCTTATAA
>JBCBDH010000513.1:0-4988 GCA_038529855.1 Bacteroidota bacterium
CTGTAAAATCAGGGGTGAATAAATACCAGATATCATTCCAGATGGTATCATTCTCTGCAGAAGGGCAAGGGCTATCCACATGAAAAGGACCATCTGTTGAGGCGGTAATGGTGCTAAAATCTACCGTGGAATCACGCCCTACAGGAATCGCATCCGCACAATTGTCATTGATGGGCGCTTGAGCGAAGAGCGAAAAAGCACATAGATAGATTAAGGAAAAAAGTAATGTTCTTTTCATAAAGGTGTAATTTAAGTTAAACTTGGGTTTCCTGCCTCCAAACAGGATGAGGTGAAATAATTAATAATTTTAATATCTAATGTAGCAATAAGCCATTGAATTACCTATTATTTGGAGGATTAAGAATGGTCTTTGAATATACATTCGCCAAACCTTTCCGATGAAAGCTGACTTTCCCGATGATCCTTGCTTTTTTTTTAGCTGACCTAAGTTTACGGAAATGCTGCAATAAAGATTCCAAAGGATCAAATGCTTTCTCAAACAATACAGGGACAGGTATTTGGCGCTCAATTTCCCTCAATTCCACAATCAGGTAGAACTACCTGATTCCTACTCCAATGCTAATTTTATGCTTGAAAAATTATTACTATATGTGAAAAAAAACGTATCATTGATTACCGTTTAGTATTTCTTTCCAAAAAGACAAGAACCGTACACTTTATTATTTGATCATCAGTACCCTAGAAAACATGAAGTACCCTTGCATCTTGTCAGGGGGTATACACAGCATCGTATGTCCTCTATTAAACTATTTTTCAACTAATCCTAAGTCAGCACTAAACCCCATTTAAACAAAATGAAAAAACACTTTGGTTTATTTCTAAAGCGGGCAGGCTTTTGGCTCTTGGCCATGCTGATGCTTCATCATTGGAGTTTCGCCCAATCTGGCCCCCTTGCCGAGGAGGCCGACAATTACCCAGTTTCAACTGAACAAACTACTACGAAGGAACAAACGGCTAGCGCTCGCAACATCACCGTCAATATGGTGGCGCTCGATCAGCCCATTATCCTCAATCGACTTGGTGCAGCCATCCCCGCTGGGATGATCTATGCCTTGAAAAGAGATGTGGTAGCTAAGGACCCTGCCTTGGGTATGCGCCCTGGCAATGTGCGCCTACGCGATGGCAAACGGCCCCGCCCTATTGCCCTTCGCGCCAACAAAGGTGATGTCATTACCATCAATTTTACCAATTATCTTACCCCTAATGATACGATTACCTTCGATAGCATCGACATCTATGCAGGTCAGCCAGTCAAGCAGGAAGATATTATCAACGGTGGCTCTGGCTTTTTCCCCAAAACGCGCTATGCAGGTGTGCATGCAATGGGGGTTGAAGTCGTCAATAGTCTGGATGATGATGGCTCTTGGGTAGGCGATAATAATAATAGCCTGGTTGCCCCAGGGGGTTCTATTACCTATACCGTCCGTGCTGTTCAAGAGGGAATCTTCCTACTGTACAGCACTGCAGCACCCGTTGGTGGTCTAGCCGCAGGCCAATTGGAAAATGGTTTATTTGGTACTTTGAGTGTTCAGCCTGAAAATGCCGTTTGGTATCGCTCTCAGGTTACAGAGGCAGAACTGGCCATGGCCACCAATTACTATGTAGATTCTCTGGGAAATCGGAGTACACGTACCAATGGTCTCCCCATTATCAACTACGATGCGGTCTATCCCAAAGGTCATCCATCAGAAGGCGTTCCCATATTGAGAATGCTAGATAGCAATCACGAATTGGTCCATTCTGACCTAACAGCGATCATTGCTCAAGAAGGAACGGGTCCCAATGGAGGTCCAGGCCCATTTACCAATGTATCCAATGATCCCATTTTTGCACCCAGCCCTGCTTATCCTAATCGGGAACAGCCCTATCGGGAATTTGTGATCAACTATCACGAACCCTTGGCTGCCCAGTCTTTTTCTGTGTTTTACGATAGCAATATGAAAAACACCGTAACCTCAGGTAGCGATCAATTTGCGATCAATTATGCCACTGGAGGTATTGGTGCAGAAATTTATGCTAATAGAATTGGGGTAGGTCCTATGCATGATTGTGAGGACTGTGCCTATGAGGAATTTTTCCTTAGTGCCTGGGCGGTAGGTGATCCAGGTATGGTGGTCGATATTCCCGCCAATTCTACCGCAGCAACAATAGACAGTGTCAATCCATCGCTGAATAACCTATTACTTCAAGGTATTGGTAGTGGAGAAGACCAAACACCCGCTCCTGGTCCAAAAGCCAACTATACCCTCTATCCTGACGACCCCTCAAATGTCTATCACAGCTACATGAATGACCATGTCAAATTCAGGGTCAGTCATGCAGGGGCCAATATCACCCATGTCCACCATCAGCATGCCCACCAATGGCTGCATTCGCCCAATAGCGATGATGGTCACTATCTGGATAGCCAAAGTATCAATCCAGGTACTTCCTACACCATGGATATTGCCTATAATGGCTCTGGTAATCGCAATAAAACGGTTGGTGATCAGATTTTCCACTGCCACTTCTATCCTCACTTTGCAGAAGGTATGTGGGCGATGTGGCGCGTACACGATGTATTTGAGAAGGGAACAAAAATGGATGGTAATATGGTAGCGGATAATACCCGCGCCCTACCTGATGGCGAGATTGCTACAGGTACCCCTATTCCTGGTTTGGTTCCGCTGCCTACGATGCCAATGGCACCAACACCTGATCCTTCTGTTTACATCAAAGACGGACAGATTGCTTTCAAAAATACGCCTACCCGCAATGTTGGCTATCCATTCTTTATTCCTGGTATCGCTGGACAAAGAGCACCACATCCACCATTGGATTTTGCGATTGGTGAGCGCTTTGACACCTTGGGTAATTCCATTGGTGTAGGTGAATTGAATGGCGGACTCCCTCGTCACGTCATCGCAGCAGCAAAGGTGCCTTTCCACAGAGAAACCAAATACGACTGGACCAAGATTATGGATCGCATCCGCGCTATCCAACTACCAGAAGAAGGTACTTTGACAGAGCGTTTGGCTATGGATGCCCATGCTCGTCGTCTGCATACCTCCGTTACCCCAGAAGGTACCACTTCCTCTGGTGGTACAACAAATCCAAATTCTTACTTTATTCTCAACGGCCGTCCACCTGCACAAGGCGCTCCCTATGCGGATCCAGCCGTAGGAGATAGTGGAGAAGCCGTAGGCACCAAGCGAACTTACAAAGCCGCCAATATCCAATTGGATGTTGTTTTGAACAAAAAAGGCTGGCACTACCCGCAGCAAAGAATCATCACGCTTTGGGAAGACGTCGCCCCAACCATCCTTGGCGAAAGACCACCTGAGCCCTTCTTCTTCCGTGCCAATTCCGATGAATATGTCGAATACTGGCACACCAACCTCGTACCAGAATACTACGAAGCGGACGACTTCCAGGTGAGAACACCAACGGATATCATTGGTCAGCACATCCACTTGGTCAAGTTTGA
Source organism: Bacteroidota bacterium (assembly GCA_038529855.1). GTDB lineage: Bacteria > Bacteroidota > Bacteroidia > Chitinophagales > Saprospiraceae > JBCBDH01. The sequence goes on from JBCBDH010000513.1 coordinate 3,488, forward strand.
TGTAACAGCCTCTGACGGAGCAGCCAATGGTTGGAACTACGAAGATGGTACCTTCAGCCCACAGGTCGTTCAAGAAAGAATTCACGCCATTAATAATGGTGGAAAATTATGGACCTATTCCTTTAATGCCAATCGTCCGATCAGCGATACGACGCAGTATGCCCTCAACAGAAATAAGCTAGAACTACAAGGTCCCCATCCAATATGGGGTAAGCCCGCTTCCTACCAGCCCAACTTTGATTGGAATGGCGCACAAACCACCATCCAGCGCTGGTATGCTGATCCGCTTAGAAACAACCAGGGCTTTGACAGAACAGTAAGGACGGTATTTACGCATGATCACTTTGGTCCTTCTACGCATCAGCAAGCTGGTTTGTATGCAGGCTTATTGGTAGAGCCCGCCCAATCAAAATGGTATGATCCAGTGACTGGTGTAGAAATGGGAACCAGATCAGACGGTGGTCCAACCTCTTGGCAGGCCAATATTCACGTAACCACGGATATAGATAGCAGCTATCGCGAATTTGCCTTGGAATTCCAGGACATCCAATTGGCCTACTGGCCCAATAGTCCAGATTCTATTAGAAAGCCTTATCCAATCTTCCCTGAGTATCCTTATACGCAAGCGGAATACGATACATTTGTCTATTATGCAGATAACGTATATAGAGGCTGGCGTTCTGATGATGCTGCTAATAATCCATTCTCGATTGGTGCTCCTGCTGGAGGTTCTCAGCTGATAACTGGAAATAATGCAGCGACTTATTCGCTCAATTATCGCAATGAACCGCTGCCACTAAGAACTGCTAATCCAGCGACCTACTCTTCCTCTAAAGGCTTTTATGGTACACCAGGTATTCAAGGAGATATGGCTCATGCCTTTGCTTCAATTGAGCGGGCTGATCCCGATTTCAACAGACAACCTGTTAATACTTCCATTGGTAAGATTGGACCTTATGGTTCTAATGGAACAGTGGAAAGCGGACCAGCATCCAATTTCAAATTCCCTCAAGTCCCTCTAACACCAGGCATGAATGATGAAGATCCCTTTACCCCTATGCTTCGGGCTTATGAGGGAGACCGCATCCAGATTCGCACCCTAGTGGGCGCCCACCTGACTTCTCATACCTTTAATATTCACGGCAATAAGTTTTTCTTTGAGCCATCGAATACCAGCTCAGGTTATGTATCTACACAGTTGATGTCCTTGTCTGAGCATTTTGAGATGAATTTTGTGATGCCAACGACAACTTCTAGAACAGATTCTGCCTTTGCCGATTATCTGTATGTGCCTAGTGCTGATCTGGCTGGTCAGCAAAATGGACTTTGGGGGCTGATGCGGGCCTATGATAGTAACAAGCCGCTGAGCACCTTGCAGCCATTGCCCAATAATCGAATCAGTACGAGCAATGATCCTAAACAGGATTGTGGCTGTCCAGACAATGCGATAAGAGATACCTTTACGGTCGTTGCCTTGACTGCGGCACAAGCACTAGCTGAT
>JBCBDH010000514.1:0-4982 GCA_038529855.1 Bacteroidota bacterium
TTTGTTCAAAAAAATATCTCTCTAAAAGGTTGGATCTACTTTACAGGTGGACACGTTATATGGATAACCCTCTGGTGCGTGTTTGTAACCGTTTTGCACGAATACTTTCATGCCTCCTGGCTCAACATCCCCTGGCTGCCGCTTTCCATCATTGGTACAGCAGTTGCTTTTTACATCGGTTTTAAAAACAATCAAGCCTATGATCGGCTTTGGGAGGCGCGAAAGATATGGGGCGCTATCGTCAATAGTAGCCGAGCTTGGGGAAGCGCTGTAAAAAGCTTTGTCACTAATCAATTTACAGATATTGACCTGACAGAGGAGGAATTGCAGCATATCCACAAAAAATTGCTGTATCGTCATGTGGGTTGGCTGTATGCTTTGAGGAGCCAATTGCTTATCCCTACCCAGTGGGAACACATCAGCCAAGGCACCCATATGGCCCGAGCAACAAAACGCCGCATGAAACGCTTTGGCGTCGGCCTACTCGATGACGGGGTCACTTCCTATGAGCTCAAATGCTTTCTTCCGCCCAATGAGTACGAGCGACTCATCGAGTACAAAAATACCGCCACTCAAATCATCGACCAGCAAGCTCAAGACCTAAAAACGCTTCGCGCTCAAAAATTGATCGATGATTTCCGCCATATGGAGCTTCAGCAAATTCTTTATGATTTCTACATCCACCAGGGGAAATGTGAACGCATCAAAAAATTTCCGCTCCCCCGCCAGTATGGTAGTACCAGTATGATGTTTGTCATCATCTTTATCTTGCTATTGCCTTTTGGGATGGTCTCCGAATTTCACAAATTGGGCCAATATGGAGCTTGGATATCTATTCCTTTTTCCGTCCTTGTCGGCTGGGTTTATCTAGTCATGGAATTGGTGGGGGACTATTCCGAAAATCCATTTGAGGGATTGGGCAATGACATTCCCATGCTCTCGCTTTGTCGGGTTATTGAGATTGATTTGCGGGAGATGCTTGGAGAGACAGAGACGCCTCCAGGTATTCAGGCGAAGAATGGGGTGTTGATGTAGAGCGACTGCTGGCGCTGCGAGAGAGAAGACCGCTGGCGCTGTGAGAGGCGAGATCGTGGCTTGCAGCCACTGCGAGACCGCTGTGCTGTGAGAGAAAAGAGGTAACGTTGAGGGCCTCAAGGTACCCAAGAAAAATCTCACCTCTCGCAGCGAAGCGATCTCTCAGTGAAGTGCACAGCACGAAACGATCTCGCATCTCGCAGGCGACCAAAGGGAGCCAATCTCCAACAAAAAGGCGACCCGCCGCAACAGGTCGCCTTGCAAGAATCAAGATAGAAAATACTTCGGTTCACTAAATTTTTTTATTGGATCATCAGCCTCCGTCCTTGACTAGGCCCTCGTCTTTTTGATCGTAGACGATTTTGATCGCACCGCTGGTGGCCATGTCTGAGCTGAGCGAATAGTGGCGGGCGCGATAGCCGTCGAAGACATTGAGGGCCAGGGTATTTGGGGAGATACTGCCTTCGTTATGGGCATGGATGATGATGTAGTTTTTGGGCTTGTTTAGTTTAATCTTCACTCTTTTCTTTACTCTACTTAGGGAATAATGCCGCAGCACCCAATGGCCATTCACATTGACAGAAATGCTGTCGCCATCTACCTTTTGGTTGTCCCAAAATTCTAGCTCTATTTCTTTGCTTTGGACGCGAACGACGTGCTGCGTACTGATGACGCGATCCTTAGCGGGGATTTCCTTGCTGGGTTTTGCAGCGGGATTGGTCTTGGAGCGATTGGGCTTTGTGGCTGGGCGCTCTTTGGGAGCGGGGCGGTTGTTGGCCCAGTTGGGGCGGTCTGAAGTTTCGCGATCGGTAGAGGGTTGGGCTTGGGTCTCTTCTTTGGGGGAGTTTGGCGGATTGGCATCGGCCAACTGGTCTGGGCGATCAATTGGGGGATTGGGGTCTGCTGTGTTTTCGGGCTTGGAATCCTTGACAGGAGGAGCGTCAGCGATGACTTCTTTGGGATCGATTCCCTCCGTGTTATCTTTATTGTCAGCGATGACTTCCTCTTCTTGGGGCTGTATTGGTTCTTTGGGGCCTTCAGCTGTGGGGTCAGTCGTAGCTTCATCGCTATTGACGACGACCTCCTTAGGGGGTGTTTCTTGATTGCGGTCTCGATTGTAGGGATTGGGTTGGGGGGTTTCCTTATTTTGATCGGCAATGGCTTCTGGATTGTCCTTATCTGCTGGTTGATCCTCTGCGGGATCTTCTGCGTCAATATAGACAATGCGGGGTTGCTTGCGCTGTTTGTTTTTTCTGGAGGAGCGAGGCTGATCAAATAAGCTGGGTTGTCTGGATGGGGCATCAGCGATGACCTCTTCTATATTTTCATCAGGGGCGTCAATATCAGGGAGTTCGATATCAGGGGTTTCAACATTGGGTAAGGGGCGTTTCCAGAGATTGACAATTCGATCCCTACTGCCCGTTACGATGTAATTACCATCTATAGAATAGCTAAAAGTGACGACTTCCGCTTCGTGTTCTCCAAGAATTTGGATGATCCGTTCTTCTTCCAAATCCCAAAGTTTGGTCTGGTAGCCAAAATTACCCGTGACCAAAAAGCGACCGCTTCCAGAGAAAGCCATATTGCTGGTTCCCTTTTGAAGGGTGGCCTGGACCTCGGACTTTACTTTCTTGCGACGAACATCCCAAAACTGCAAAGTACCGCCATAGGTCCATGCCGCCAATCGCTTCGCCTCTGGTTGAAAGACGAGTTCACAGATATATTGATCATCCTTATTGGGATTGGTCAGTACCATTCCCTTTTGGTAATTATCCAATTGAATCCAACGGATGCTATGACCGTAGCCTATGACCAAATGCTTTTGCTGTGGGTCGAGGATGCCACAGGTAATGGCATGGGTTCTATTGCTAAATACTTTTTTGGATTGAGCTGTTTGAAAATCAAAATAGCGCACCTCTAAATTATAGCCTCCATAATAAATGCCGCGATCTTGGGGAGCAAAAGCCACAAAACTGGGCTCATCGCCATTGAGATCCTTATAACCTGATGCTCGGGTATTTTCAATGACCTCGATCAAACGCTGGGTTTCCAATTCCCAAAGACGGATGGTGCCATCATAGCTCGCTGTGGCCAGCCATTCCCCGCTATGACTAAATTCAATATGCGTAATCAAGCCTTTGTGGCCTTTCAACTCATAGCGGATCTTCCCCGTCTTCGCATCCCAAAGCAGAACCTGCCCCCGCTCATCCCCACTGACGATGAGGTTGTCTTCTGGGCGAAAGGTAACATAGCTCACTTCAGCGCCGTGGCCAATAAAGCTTTGGATAAGTTCAAAGTTTTGGCTTTGCAGCGAAAGGATAAAAGTGAGGAAGAGAATGGGAAAAAGGAGCGACTTTTTCATAAGCTATTATTTTGGAATCCAAGAAAAGTAGTGGGAGAAAGAGTCATTTCCCAATCTCCCGACCACTGTCAAGCGATTATCAAAAAATCATTGATACGGTGCGTCTTAACAACTAGAAAAAGAGAGGCTTAGGAGTAATCCAGTTTAAACTCTCCCAATTTTCTCAATTTCCCAGTTGCTGAATACTGGTATTGAATAACGTGATCTCCAGAGACCACAATCAATTGTCTTTTATCTGATTGTACAATAACATCATAGGCCGTACCTGCAGTGGATTCTCTTGCTAAAAGGCGAATCCCGTTTGAATTGGTCACATCCAGTACCTTAAGCCCATCCGTGCCATCGCAAACAAAAAGCAGATTGCCATCAATACCCAACCCATGTGGATTGGTCAATTGATAGCTGCCCTCGCGTACAGACATAGATGGATTGGCGACATTGACGATGTGTAATTGGTTAAGATTCATGGTACTGTTGCAGGTGGTGCCACTGCGGACGGTGACATAAGCCATATTATTTTGAGCAACGACAGGGTCGCAACCCACCAAATGGCCATATTCCCCTTCGTAGGAAGGTTGATCAGGATTGTCCAAACTGTACATGACCATACCGTCAGGCATACCCAGGTAAAGGCGTTCGTTGTGAACAAAAACCGTTTCTATTTCACTGCTGTTGCGGCTATTTCTGCGTACGATATTGACGCTGCGAAGCTGGCGAGGCTTATCTGTATTATTGACATCAATAACGTGAACTTCGCGGGTATTGGCAGCATATAAATAACCAGGAGAAGCGGGATGATCAAAGCTAAAGCAGGCCATAGAGCCCCCCATAGACTGACTGCTGCTGACGCGGCTATCAATCATACCAATTTGCATAGCAGCCATTTGATCTTGTGGGGCTTGGTGCTGAGGAAATAGTCCCTCAAAACGAGCCACTTCTTCTAATTCACTATCGTTGATATAAGCTTCCCAATCAAAGACAACGAGATCGTCATAGTGATTGGCATACATCAAATTATCAAAGACAGCAAAGTCTACATTACCAGGTATGGCAACAAAACCAACAGCTTCAGGGCGACGGGGATTGCTATTGTCCATCACCTGAACCCCTTTAGCGGGCGAGTTGATAAACAGGCGATCCCCCTGTATCCAAATTTTGCCAGCATTAGCTGCACTTTGGGCAATACCCGTAGCCAGTCCAACTAACATAAAACAACATAGGAATAGGCATATTCTTTTCATCGTGATTAAATTTTGATGGATGAGTTAATTTGATTTTGGTGTTTGAACCAAGCAGTTTTTAGTTTTCGATGTAGATAATGGTGGGCGCAGCAATTTCTTCCCCATCAAATTTTTGCTTGGTACTAAAGCGCTCGCGCTTTCTCTCTTTGCGGGTTTTGCGAGGCTTTTCTTCTTCCTCTACTTCGTTATCACTGACCATCTCAACGGGAGAGTCGATATAACCCAAATCGTAGATAGGGGTTTGGCCATTAAATTCCTCTGTCGTTTCTTGGGCATCATTGAGGACCATGGTCCAATCGGGCGTTTCGTCGCAATTGCTGACTGCATCATCAAAGGACTCCAAA
>JBCBDH010000515.1:0-4951 GCA_038529855.1 Bacteroidota bacterium
TTACTTTTAAATTTATTGTGCTTATTCCTTGGTAGGAAGTGAATCGAATTATATGCTAGAGAATCATACATTCCCAAAACCAAGATCAATGAAAACAAAAGCGGTAACCAGATTTTTATTCTGCCCGTACTTGCATTTGGTTCTGTATGATTCTCTAGCATATAATTCGATTCACTTCCTACCAAGGAATAAGCACAATAAATTTAAAAGTAATGGCTTTTACTCAGAAAAGCCTCCTATTTTAAGAATATAATCACTAAACGCACAAATGGGTCATTCGTTTGATATTTGACCCATAAATTATCATTTCCCAGCTATTTGTCCTGCGAAGGCTACTTTCTTGCTCCCCCATTCTCTCCTCCTTCCTTTTGGATATATCCCTACAGCGAATTAAAGAAATAGGTCTATATTTTTGTCAATATCAAAATAATGCAGGAAATTAGTTACGAGATTTACAATACGTCTTGATAGTCCTCTGCTATGGATATTGATCATATTGATCGCCAAATTTTGTCGATCCTAATGAGGGATGCCAAAACCCCTTATACCGAAATAGCCAAAGAAATCCACGTCTCTGGTGGCACCGTTCATGTACGGATGCGCAAATTGGAAGGAATGGGAATTGTAACTGGCTCTAATCTGCTGGTGGATTATACCAAACTCGGCTATGACATTACCGCTTTCCTGGGTATCTACCTGGATAAAAGCTCCCTGTATTCCGAAGTTTCCAAACAACTCAGGCTCATCCCAGAGGTTGTTGGTGCGCATTATACGACGGGGAACTATAGCATATTCGCCAAAATCGTTTGCAAAGACACGGAGCATTTGCGACAGGTACTACACGATAAAATTCAGATGATTTCGGGAATTCAACGCACAGAAACCTTTATTTCCCTGGAAGAGGGCATCAATCGCCCCATTAATATCCTGGAAGAATAGGAATGGTTATTGGATAGTAATAGGATAAATAGTCCTTTTGATGGTTAAAGTTATCTTAAGATCAAAATGATTATTGCTCCCCCGCCGTTTTCTAAACACTTTACTTTTACTTTATCTGATTTTATGAGCCTACGTTACCATACCACTAGGCTATTGGCCGTTTTAATGTTGCTTTTACTAGTAAGTTCAGCAAGCAATGCCACCGTGCGTATAGATAGCATTCCCCCCAATAGCCAAAAGACCTACACTGGTTATCGCCTGCATTTGACCAATATCGAAGTCCTCAAAAAAGGAGGAGATTGGATCAAAATCCGCTGTGACCTGATCAATACGGGAAGAGAAGATGTTGCCTTGACCAAAGGCCAAATCCTTCCTGATGAACTCCTGATCCAATTTGATGAATCATTGAGTAATTCCCATCTGCTGGCCTACGAAGAGCAGATTAGTCAAGCTCTGAGTGATCAAAATAAGGTACTTAAGGCTGGACAAGTGCAAGGCAGCGCCGAAATCCGCTTTTCAACCACTGGCGTATTCACAGAAAAGGGGGGAAAGGTGAAGACTAAGAAAAAGAAGAAGGAAAAAGATAAAAAGAATAGCTTTCAATTAGCTGATACAGAAGATACTCCAGCGGAAGAACCCTTTGACAAAGAGCGCTGTCCTGATATCCAAATTGAACAAATCCAGGTCGTTAAAAAGACTAAAAACTGGTTGACACTGTCCTATACGATTACCAATAAGGGCAAAGGACCAGCAAGAATACTGGGTAAAACCAAATCTAAAGAGGACAATGTAGCCGTTCGAGCTAATCTATCCAGTTCTAGTCGTCTCACTAAAGGGGCCATCATTTTGGGTGGTGATTTCTTTGATGGCAATAATAAGGAGCTTCCCAATGGCTTTCTTCAAGCCCAAGAAAGCTGTCAAGGAACCATCAAGTTGGATATCCGAAAAATGACCCGCTATACCTCGGTCATTATTCTGGAACTAGATGCCCATGATTCCATTCGCGAATGCGACGAAACCAATAATCGTCAATACATCAAAGTAGAATAAGGCTAGTAATAGGTTTTTCTTCTAACCTTAGCGGCATGCTTGGCCAGTCTGATCAACTGACAGGTATAACCAAATTCATTATCATACCAAGCGTAGAGCGTTACGTGTTTTCCATTCTGAGAAACGATCGTTGATGGAGCATCCAAAACAGAAGTACTGGTCATCCCCACAGCGTGACTGGAAACATATTCTGTGGAGGTAGAATAGTGCAATTGCTCAACCAAGGCTCCACTGAGGGATGCGGATTTCAGGACCTGCTTCAACTGCTCCCTATCTGTCGCCTTTTCCAATTCCAAATTCAGAATCGCCAGAGATACATTGGGTGTGGGTACGCGAACTGCATTCCCAGTCAGGCAATCCTTCAAATGAGGCATCACCTTAGAGACTGCCTTGGCGGCGCCCGTTGTAGTCAATACCATATTGGTAGCCGCTCCGCGGCCACGACGAGGCTTTTTATGGAAATTGTCCAATAGGTTTTGATCACTGGTATAAGCGTGGATGGTTTCGATATGACCTCGTTGGATATGCCAATGATCATCGACTACTTTGATGACTGGAACGATGGCATTGGTGGTACAAGAGGCAGCACAGAATATGCGATCTTGTTCGATATCTAAGCCTTTGTGATTGACCCCATAAACGATATTGGGAATATCTGGGGCGGGAGCTGTCAGCATCACCTGGCTGATTCCAGGACGCAGGTGAACGCTAAGGACGGCTTTGTTTCGCCATACCCCCGTGTTATCAATTAATAGCGCATCGCTAATTCCATAATCGCCATAGTCAATATCATCTGGTCTTTGGGCAAAGATCAGGTGAATGCGATTGCCATTAATCTGCCACTCTAGCCCATCTTCAGCAACCTCGATCTGCCCTCCAAAATCGCCATGGATAGAATCTGTTTGCAATAGGGCAGCTCTTTTCAAAGACTCCTGTAAGACCTCTTTCATCTTTGGACGAACGACGATAGCTCTCAGCCTAAGCTGCTCGCCCCGCCCCGTTTGCTCAATCAATCGACGCGCAGCCAAGCGACCAATTCGTCCAAATCCATACAAAACCACATCGCGTACCTTTAGCCCATCATGTGCTGCATCAGAGAAATGCTCAAGCCGATCACTGACAAAATCATTAATATGAGCGTAATTATTCTCCTCTTCCAACCATTCTGCTGCCAGTCGACCAATGTCGATTCGCGCAGGGACTAGATTGGGCAACTGGGCAATGGCTTTTGCCAGCTTTAGGCTGGTATCGATAGAGATGGGCTTATTGACGTAATTTTTGGCAAAGAGATGATCGTTAAGCAGTTTACTGGGACGTGCATCGTAGATTTTTCGGCGGAATATAATCAATTCAACAGAGCGATCAAATCGCAATTCACCGACGATTTGGAGTAATTCTAGGGCAGTTTTCTCCTTTTCTCGCCAGCGGTTAAGCGTCAGCTCATTCTCATTGCGAATGAGCAATTCCTTATTGTTCATGATAATTTGGTTCAGTTAGTTGGTATAGATCGATTTCAGCGCACAAAAGTACGACAATTTTTTCAGTTTAGCAGAGGGAGAATATACAAGGGCAGGCGGAGGAATGGAGGTGAGCATTAAAAAACCTCTTGAACCGCTGGTTCAAGAGGTTTAAGAGCCGATAGGCATCGGTTCCTATGCGCCGAGGTAATTCTTTAATAGCTTACTTCTCGACGTATTGCGAAGTTTATTGATCGCTTTATCCTTTATCTGTCTTACTCTTTCGCGCGTCAATCCAAATTTTTCGCCGATATCTTCCAGTGACATAGGATGCTCAACACCTATACCAAAGTATAGTTTGATGACATCACACTGGCGATCGGTCAATGTGCTCAAAGAGCGGTTGATTTCGCGGCTTAAAGATTCGTTGTACTCCAGGGACTGGTCGGTACCTGGTGTTCCGTTATTTTCTAGGACATCGAGGAGTGAATTATCTTCGCCTTCGACAAAAGGGGCATCCATTGATACGTGTCGGGCGGCAACACCAAGCGTGGTCTCTACCTCCTCGGTAGGGATTTCCAGCAACTCAGCCAACTCTTCGGAAGAGGGCTCGCGCTCGTACTCCTGCTCCAACTCAGAAAAGGCTTTGTTGATCTTGTTTAAAGATCCGACCTTATTGAGGGGAAGGCGAACGATTCTGGATTGCTCGGCTAGTGCTTGCAAGATCGACTGACGAATCCACCATACGGCATAGGAGATAAATTTGAATCCCCTGGTTTCGTCAAAGCGCTGCGCAGCTTTGATCAGTCCGAGATTACCTTCATTGATTAGATCGCTGAGGGACAGTCCTTGGTTTTGATATTGTTTGGCGACAGATACTACGAATCGAAGGTTAGCTTTAGTGAGCTTTTCCAGGGCAGCTTGATCGCCCTGCTTGATTCTTTTTGCTAACTCGACTTCTTCTTCTGGCGTCAACAAATCAACTTTTCCAATTTCCTGTAGGTACTTCTCTAGTGACTGACTTTCCCGATTGGTAATGGATTTAGTGATTTTAAGTTGTCTCATGCAGTAACAGTTTAAGGTTTACCAATTTAATGGAACGAAGATGCAGATTGTGTTTGCGTTCTTTTAGATTGCGTCGGTTCTTCAGGATGAAGATATGTGATGGGCTAAAACTTGTCTATAATAATAATTCCTAACCGAAAAGGATATTCGGTACAATAGGACAGGTATTCTTATGGCTTAAATTGCAGTTTATTAGTGAATCTAGAAGGCTCCATCTCTCTTTCTTAGCGATTACAAAATTAAAGGAATTCCTCATTAGAGTCAAGGGGGTCGTTGATATTCGAGGAATTGATTGTTATTGTGTGCATTTATCAAAGGTGAAGCTTTGGATGTGTCGATTTTCGAAATACACTAGGGTAAATGCATTTTATTCAAAAAAAGTTCAATAATTTGGAAAAATCAATTTTTTATTTTTTATTGCATCGAACTCATAGAATGTT
>JBCBDH010000516.1:0-4926 GCA_038529855.1 Bacteroidota bacterium
CTTTCTTGGCTATGAATACACTGCTACTCTTATTCTTCATTGCTTTGCTCTACCTCTTTGAAAGGAAAAATATCCGAACTATGTTGAGCTAGAAAGGTTTTGCATTCTTTTCTTAACTTTGCGTAGCGTTAATTCGTAGATAAGGATATGGATCTGAAATCCCAGATTAATATAAATAAATTACCCCGGCACATTGCCGTGATTATGGATGGCAATGGCCGTTGGGCCAAAAAGCATGGTAAACCTCGTGTTTTTGGTCATCGAAATGGGGTGACAGCGGTGCGTGAAGTGACTGAAGCAGCGGCAGAGCTTGGGGTGGAATACATCACCCTCTATGCTTTCTCAACAGAAAACTGGAGTCGCCCCCGTCTGGAAGTCAATGCTTTGATGACCTTATTGGTGGAGACCCTGCGTAAGGAAGTCAATACCTTAAATAAAAATAATATTCGCCTAAAAGCTATTGGGGATACGTCAAAGCTGCCAGAGAAAAGTCGACTGGCCTTGGAAGAAGGCATTGCCAATACCCAGCACAACACGCGAATGACCCTTGTTTTGGCATTGAACTACAGCGCCAAATGGGAAATTGTTCAAGCGGCTCAAAACTTGGCTCAAAGAGCAGCGGATGGGCAGCTTCAGCCAGAAGCTATTGACGAATCCCTGTTTTCTAGTGCCCTGAGTACGCGGGGTATACCCGACCCCGAATTACTCATTAGAACCAGTGGAGAAACCAGGATAAGTAACTTTTTGCTTTGGCAAATTGCTTATGCAGAACTATATTTTACCTCGCTTTTCTGGCCCGAATTCAGAAAAGAACATTTTTATCAGGCCATAATCGACTACCAACAGCGCGAACGCCGTTTTGGAAAAACTAGCGAACAAGTCGTCGAATAGCGCCTCCAATCAGAAAACCATTCAAAGAAAAACTGTAAATTTGCGGTTCTAGCGTCGTAAAACAGACGGGGAACATCAAATTCTGTTAATATTAACAACCATGAGCAACAGAGCAGAACAGCTTACGTTCATTATGCGTAGGGCAACTTTCTGCAGATTTGCTTGATGACCGTCCTTACATCGCGCTAAAGGAAGCGAAAAGAAAATGCAAAGAATGAAACAAAGAATGCTGTATTTGGTTGCCCTATTGGCTGCTTTTCTATACACAACAAACTCCCTCGACGCCCAGGTTAATACGGATACTATACCCCCTATCGACTATTCAGATCGCAAAGAATATGAGATCGGTGGAATCAAAGTCATTGGTGCTAATTTCAGTGATGATAATGCCATTATTGCCATTGCCGGTCTGAAAGTAGGAGATCAGATTCAAATCCCTGGGCCAGAAGTCATTCGAGCCATGCGGGCATTGTGGAAACTGCGTTTGTTTACTGACGTACAGATTTTGCGCGAAAAGACCATTGGGGATGTCATCTTTTTGGAAATTATTGTCCAGGAGCGCCCAAGACTTTCCCGACATTCTTTTAGAAATGTCAAGAAATCCTATCACGACGATATCAACGATGAGCTAAATGCCATCCTGCTCAAAGGAGGGATTGTGACGGAAAATATCAAAACCAATGCTGCCAATTCGATCAAAGATTTTTATCGAGAAAAGGGCTTTTTGGATGCTGTCGTTATTGTCGAAGAGGTGCCCGATGAGAAGCAGGCCAATGCAGTGCGATTGGTTTTTGAGGTAGATAAGAAGGATCGCGTCAAAATTCAGGATATCACTTTTACGGGTAATGATAATCTCAAGGCCCGGAAGTTGCGCAAGAAAATGGAAGGCACCAAGCGCAAAAATCGAATCTTCTCTTCTTCTAAATTGATCCGCCCAGATTATGAAGAAGATAAAAAGAGCATTATTGCCTATTATAATACAGTGGGTTTTCGGGATGCTAAAATTGTAAAAGACAGCATTTGGCGAGAGGAGGATGGCGACCTTCAAATTCTCATAGATATCGACGAAGGAAGCCGTTACTTTTTCCGCGACATTTCCTGGAAGGGCAATTCCATCTATGATACGCAAACGCTTACTGATGTGTTGGGGATAGAAAAAGGAACCGTCTATAACCAAGAATTGCTGGAAACACGTCTGCGTTTCAGCATGGATGGACGAGATGTGAGTACCCTCTACATGGATAATGGATATTTATTTTTTCAAGTCGATCCTATAGAGACTGCGGTAGTGGGAGACTCTATTGATTTGGAGATTCGCATCTTTGAGGGGCCACAGGCAACCATTGACAAAGTGGTGATTAAGGGCAACGATCGGACACATGAGCACGTGGTAAGGCGGGAATTGCGGACGCGTCCTGGAGAGAAGTTTAGCCGCTCTGATATTATTCGTTCTCAGCGAGAGATTATCAACCTGGGCTATTTTAATCCCGAAGCATTGGGGATGAACACTCCAGTGAATGCGCAGCGTGGAACAGTGGATATTGAATATGAATTGGAGGAAAGACCTTCTGACCAATTGGAGCTATCAGCTGGTTGGGCTGGAGGTGGTCGTGGGGTAATTGGTACTTTGGGGGTTACCTTTAACAACTTCTCTTTGCGCAATATTTTCAACAAGGAATCTTGGAGTCCGCTTCCTCAAGGGGATGGTCAACGTCTTTCGCTTCGCGCACAAACCAATGGCCGATTCTTCCAGTCCTACAATGTTTCTTTTACAGAACCTTGGCTAGGTGGTAAGAAGCCAAACTCCTTTACTGTTGCTGGTTTCTACAATCGCTTTGCTTTTGGAACAAGGGAAACATCCAGCTTCCAAAAATTTGTGATTGTAGGGGCTTCCGTAGGTTTGGGAACTCGCCTAAAGTGGCCAGATGATAACTTTATCTCCAATACCACCCTCTCTGTTCAAAATATGGTCTTGGAAAATTGGAGCCGAGGACTTTTCCTCACTGATGATGGACAGATCGTTTCCGAAGGAAATTACTATAACATCAGCATCAATCAAACCATCACCAGAACAACCATTAATGATCCCATTTTCCCAAAGAGTGGTTCTAACATATCCTTATCTTTACAAATTACGCCACCTTACTCGCTGTTTAATAATAAGGACTTCGGCGATCCAGCCCTAGGCGTAGAGGAAAAATTTAGATTTTTGGAATACCACAAATGGCGCTTTAATGCGGAGTGGTTCACGCCCCTCTTTGGCAAGTTTGTTTTGAGAACTGCGGCTAAGATCGGAATCTTGGGGACCTTTAATGATGACATTGGCGTAGCACCTTTTGAGCGCTTCCAGCTTGGTGGCGATGGTTTTGCCAATCAGCAGTTTGGAGGGTTTAATGGGATTGACTTGATCTCCTTGAGGGGATACGATGAAAACGAATTGGAAGCCAATATTCAGAATGGCCGACTTGTAGCGACACCAGTATTTGATAAATTTACAATGGAACTTCGCTACCCCGTTTCGCTCAATCCCAACTCGACTATCTATTTGTTGGCCTTCTTGGAAGGTGGAAACTCCTGGCGTCGATTTGAAGACTTTAATCCCTTTGACGTGAAGCGTTCAACAGGTATGGGGCTTAGGGTGTTCCTCCCAATGTTTGGTACACTAGGTTTTGACTATGGTCTTGGTTTTGATAAAGATCCTGTCGGTGATACCATCTTCCAGCGTTATGGTCGCTTTAATATTATCTTAGGATTTGTACCTGAATAGATTTTAGGTCCTATTAGAGAATAACTCGAATAGCACGATGAGTACATTACCCACAAAAGAAGCGGCAAAGGTATTACTAGAAGAACATGTTCAGAACCAATATCAGCGTTACCATGCCTTAATGGTTGGTACAGCCATGGAAGGCTATGCTGGTCTTTATGAAGAAGATCCTCTCCTTTGGTTCCTTACAGGGTATTTGCACGATCTGGATTATGAAAAATTCCCGGAAAAGCACCCTGGGCCTTCCTTGAACTGGTTTAAAGAATGGGGCTATCCAGATGAATTAATTCATGCCGTTGAAGCCCATGCCTATGGTTATAATGGTTTTGATACGCTGCCAGAAGGAAAACTCGCTTGTGCTTTAATGGCCTGTGATGAAATCAGTGGTATTTTCTACGCTTATCGCAAGCTCAATCCCATTCCTTATGGGGAAATGAAGGTCAAATCTATTCGCAAAAGGCTAAAGGAGAAAGCCTTTGCGGCTAAGATCGAGCGAGAAACGATCTATATGGGTTGTGAAAGATTGGGTGTAGCATTACCAGATCATATTACCAATCTCGTCCAATTCTACGGTAGGCTGACCTAGCTTTAGCGTAGTAGCGTGATATCGCCACGGTCTTTATATTTGACGATGCCCAACTCAAAATCATCTATAGTGTACTCCATGACCCAGATGTAAACCCCTTGGTCTACCCGCTTACCAGCCAAAGTTCCATCCCATCCGATGCTAGGGTCACTGCTGGAAAAAATCTGAGTCCCCCAGCGATCAAATACCAAAAATTGGAAATCCATGATGGATAAATCTACGGAAATGAAGGGTTGAAATTCATCATTATATCCATCGCCATTAGGAGAAAAGGCATTGGGGACAAAGACATTGGGATCGCATTTGACTTCTGAAACTTCTAAAGTAATGGGAATGCTCGTGCAATCCACCACGGCATCAATATAATAAGTGCCGGCCTGTGAGATATAGTGAACAGAATCAATGGGTCCATTAGCCCAATGATATTCGACCTCTTTTTGCATAGCAGGCAGGCTGATCATATCGGCTATATTAATCTTTGTTCTGCGACCCGCGCAAATATTTTGACTCACTTGAAAGGACTCGGGCAGCCGATCTAAAACCAGATTGTCCACATCGTAATAGTAGACATAAAAGACATCCCAGTATTCATCCACAATACTACAGGGATCTTCAACATTGAACTGACCAATGGGCAATGAGCGCTTTATCGGTATCTCCATGCCCATTGGTCAGTTCAATG
>JBCBDH010000517.1:0-4920 GCA_038529855.1 Bacteroidota bacterium
AAAAGACCAAGAAAAAGCTGGAATTCGAACCCAAGCAATTGCTAAAGCAGGTCTTGAAGATCATCAACAAACAGCAAGAGGAATTTAGTCGAATCTTTGAGAAAGAGGTCATTCCCGAACTCAAGGGCTATAACATCAATTTGCTTCGACGAAAAAAGCTCAATGAAGAACAAATCGAATTCATCGAAGATTACTTTCGCGACAATATGTTGCCTTTTGTACAACCTGTTTTATTGGTCAAAAAGAAGATCAAACCCTTTCTCAATAATGCGGCCTTGTATCTTTCGCTTTGGCTCAAAGATCGCAATACGATGAATGGCAAAACGCAATACGCCATTGTCAAAATCCCTTCTGACCATTTGCCGCGTTTTATTCAACTGCCTTCTCATCACGACCAATACGATGTCATTATGCTTGACGATATCGTTCGACATAATGCCAAATTCCTATTTCCAGGTTATAATATCATCGACTCCTTTTCGATCAAATTGACCAGAGATGCAGAGTTGTACATCGAAGATGAATTTTCGGGAGATTTGATCCAAAAAATTAAGAAAAGCCTCAATAAAAGAGACGTAGGCCCTGCCTCTCGCTTGGTATACGATCGAGAAATGCCCGAGCATTTTCTTCACTTCCTGATGGAAACTTTTGATTTGGAGGAATATGACTTGCTGCCAGAGGGACGTTATCACAATAACTTCGCCTTCTTCAAATTCCCCGATTTTGGCATGAAGCATTTGAAGAATACCCCCTTGCCTCCACTGCCCTATGCTCCCCTGGAAAATGCAGACAGCATCTTTTCCCGAATCAGAAAACGCGATCACCTCATACACGTCCCCTACCACGCCTATGAATCCGTAGTTTTATTCTTTGAGCAGGCTGCTCGCGATCCCAAGGTGACCCACATCAAAATTGTGCAGTACCGCGTGGCAAAGAAGTCGCGCATTATGAATGCCTTAATTGATGCGGTTAAAGCGGGTAAGCAAGTTTCGGTCTTTATTGAGGTAAAGGCGCGTTTTGACGAAAAGGCCAATCTTCGTTGGGGCGAAAAACTCGAAGAAGCTGGTGTGACCGTCCATTACAGCTTTCCAGGTCTCAAAGTCCATTCAAAACTCGCCCTTATCACTCGCGAAGAAAGAGATAGTAAAGCTTTTTACGCCTATTTGAGTACGGGTAATTTTCACGAAGATACCGCTAAAATTTACAGCGACTTTGGTTTGTTTACTGCCGATCAACGCCTGACTAGAGAGGTCGCACGGATTTTCTCTTTTCTCGAAACCGTACAAGCCCCACGCGATTCCTTCCAGCATTTGCTGGTCGGGCAATTCAATTTACGCAAAGGCTTGGAGGAATTGATTGCGCATGAGATCAATAATGCTAAAGCTGGAAAAGAAGCCTGGATTCTGCTAAAAATGAATAGCTTACAGGATCGGGATATGATTGAAAGACTGTATGAAGCCAATAATGCAGGGGTGAAAATCCGGATGATCATTCGAGGGATCTGCTCCTTGGTCCCAGGGATACCTGGCCAAAGCGAAAATATCGAAGCCATCAGTATTGTCGATCGCTTTTTGGAGCATGCCCGTGTATTTGTCTTTTGCCACAGTGGCGAAGAAACAATGTATCTATCAAGTGCCGATTGGATGGTACGCAATCTGAGCTATCGAATCGAAACCTGTTTTCCCATTTACAATGACAATATTAAAAAAGAGATTCGGACGCATATGGAGATACAGTGGTCAGATAATGTAAAGGCCCGTTTGATTGATGAGCAACAATCCAATGAATATCGCCGCAATGAATCTGATATGGCTGTCCGCTCCCAAATGGAAACCTATTTTCACATCAAACGCCAAATGGAAGATTAATCTATGGAAACCATCGATCAGCAAACCCTGGAACAGCTTCGCTTTCCCGTAGGTCCCTATATCGTCCCTAATATTATTGATCAGGATACCCTCACGCAGTGGAAACAAACCATTGCTGAACTCCCCAATCGCCTTTGGGCGGAAGTAGCTCAACTCACTGATGCCCAACTCGATACGCCCTATCGACCAGGGGGCTGGACGGTTCGCCAAGTCGTACATCACCTGGCAGACAGTCACATCAATAGCTATACGCGATTTAAACTCAGTTTGACCGAAAATCGTCCTACCATCAAGCCCTATTTAGAAGCCCTTTGGGCCGAAATGGAAGATGGGAAAAATCTCCCTATTGAACCCTCTATGCAAATACTAAGAGGTGTTCACCTCCGCTGGTCGGTCGTCCTGAATCAGATGACGCCAGCAGATATGGCCAAGAGCTTTTTTCATCCAGAAAGTCAGGAAGAGGTACGTTTGGATGAGGCCATTGGGCAATACGATTGGCATTGTCGACATCATCTGGCGCATATCACTCAACTAAAAAAGCGAATGAATTGGTAGACCCCAGCGATCATCGCCCCCTGCTAGAAGCCTGCGTTGAAAGCTTTGCCCAAGCCCAAATCGCTCAACAGCGCGGTGCCCACCGCCTCGAACTCTGTGCTGACCTCAGCCAAGGCGGACTAACGCCTGCACGGCAACTGGTGCGACAGTGTATTCGCAACCTGGATATCCCAGTAAAAGTGATTATTCGACCGCGAGGAGGAGATTTTGTACATCCCCTGGCAGAGCTTCAGCAGATGCAGAAAAGCATTCACTGGTGTTTGGAGGAAGGAGTACAAGGTTTGGTCTTAGGAATCTTGGAGGCCAATGGACAGCTAAATTTAGGGGCGTTGGATACTTTAGTAGAGGTAGCTGGCGATTGTCCCATTACCATCCACAAAGCCATTGATGTAAGTGCTGCCCCACTTGAGGAAGTCAAAAGGCTGTGTGATTGGGGAAGAGCGGATGCGATCTTAACTTCTGGTGCTGCGCCTACGGCTTGGGAAGGTCGAGAGATGTTAAAGGCCATGATCAAAATGGCAGGTACTGCCATGACCATTATTGCCGCGGGACGAATTACCGATCAAAATCTTGAACAATTACATCAACACATTGGGGCTAGCGAGTACCACGGCCGAAAGATTGTAGGCGAATTGTCTTAACGTGCTTGATAGAAAAAAGGACCAGCTTTGGAAAATACCACAAGCTGGTCTTTAAACGGGATGAACTTTAAGGGAATGGGCTAGTTTAAAGCTACTTTTTTAGATAGATCAGCTATTGGTTTAGAGCGCTCTTCTTTTTTTGCACAGGCCGTTGCACTGGCTTTTTTACCCTTGCAAGAAGCCGTCTCATTGCTGGTGATACTGACATTGGGCTTGCAGCAGTTAGGGCGGCAGTTGTCAGCTTTGACCGTTTTGCTACAGTTGGTCTTTGTCGTTTGGCCAACAGCCAGGGCCTTGGCTTCTGCGCTTTTAACGGTATTGCAAGTGGCTTTGGTGGCGGTCGCTTTTCCCGTTTCGAACAGTTTTTTACACCATTCGATATTGCAATTGCTGGGATTACAAATTTGTGCTTGTAGACCGCTAGTGGAAAAAAGGGCCAAAAAGAGGGTCAATAAGCTGGTGAAGATTGCAGTTTTCATTGTTCAAATGATTTTAATTTGATCACTCAGATCCGCTGAGCTACCAGTTGATTTATTGACTCAAAGCTCACTCTAACGAAGCGATAAAGCTGTTGTGTAGCTGTTATTGACTTGTTAAGCAGCTGTTAAAAGCCCAGCGAAGGCTTATATTTTAGCGTAATTTTGGAACTATGAAATGGAGACAAGCCCCTAAATTGGTGGCCTTGGCAGTTTTGAGCCTTGCGGTTTTGATCTTTTTCCAGTGGCATTGGCTAAAGCAATCCCGTGATTTGATCGAAGAGCAATTTGACCAAAAGGTCAGTATGGCGCTTTGTATGGGATTGGATGAGGGCAATAATCAGTGTTTGGCAGTTCTACCTCCTTCACTGGGCAGTTTGAAAGAAAACTCCTTAAAAGCCCAATTGCTCAAAGATCCAGAAAGCATTCGCCCAGAGCTGACCAATGCCCTCGCCTATTTTGATATTCACCTGGATTACGAAATTCGAGTCTTGGGTCAAAATGAAGCAGCCTGCAACCCCCAATCGCCTTATTGCTGTGCGGTAGAACCTTTCGCCTCTTGTCAAGATCAATTTGTAGAAATCTACTTTCCTGGAAAAACCCGCTATGTGCTAAGCCAGCTTTGGTTTATGCTCTTTTCTTCTTTGCTCATTTTGCTCTTTATGACGGGTGTGCTGCTGTGGACCATAAGGGCCTATTTGCAGCAGAAGCGAATCAGTGAGATCAATGTAGATTTCTTTAATAATATGGCCCACGAATTCAAAACGCCTTTGACCAATATCCATCTGGCTGCCAATAGAATGCAGAAAAAGGAACAATTTGCGCCATTGGGTCCTTATACCAGGATCATCAAAGAGGAAAGCCAGAAGTTGGAAAAACAGGTGGAAAGAGTCTTGCAATTGGCGCGTTTGGAAAATGGAGAATACCAGCTGAGCAAAGAGTGGTTTGACATCAATGCGCTCACCCAAAGCGCCATTGCAGATATGCACCTACAGATCGAACAGAAGAAAGCCAAGGTTTATTTCGAGGAATGGCCTGATGATCTAAAAGTCTATGGCGATCCATTTCATTTGAGGCATGTCTTTAAGAATTTGATCGAAAACTCTTTGAAATACTGTCGTAGACAACCAGAAATTTACATTGACATCGACAAAAAGAGCGATGGTTTGTCGATTACCTTTAAGGATAATGGGATTGGAATTAACAAGATGGATCAGCAGTTGATTTTTGAGAAGTTCCAACGCGTCAATAAAGGCAATCACCACGATTGTAAAGGATTTGGCATTGGTCTGTCCTATGTCAAAATGATCATCGAACGTCATCAAGGCGCCATTCGTATCCATAGTGATTTGAATAAAGGCAGCCATTTTGAATTGTTTT
>JBCBDH010000518.1:0-4919 GCA_038529855.1 Bacteroidota bacterium
TTCGATATTATGATCAGAAAGACCAATATAGGCCGCAGGCGCTTGGATCAAATTGGTTAGGAACTGGTTTTCCTGTGCATCATTGATAACTGCCAGATAACCACCTGCGCTTTCAGAATAAGCCTTGGCATAAGCCCAATCTGCGGGGAAGGTAGAACAATAATAATGATGATCATTATACTGCCCCATATATACAAAGCCATAGATATAGGGCGGATTGTTACTACAAGGATTGCTACTACAAGAGGAAGTCACGACTGGATCATTCCAATAAACCCGAGTTCCGCTATAGCCGTAATCGCAACGCTTGTGAATATCATCTGGGCACTCAATCTTTAATTCAGGCGCAATAACCGTAATCTTAAAACTACAGGTCGCTTCATTTCCACAATCATCAACAGCCGTGTAAGTTACTGTGGTCATACCTGCATCAAATGTATCCCCAGGATAGAAATTAGAGGTGATGGATTTCACCCCGCAGTTATCGGTTGCAGTGGGCGGATACCAATCCACTACTGCCTCACAATCTGGATAAGCATTCACCGTGATATCATAGGGACAATCCCAAAACTCTGGTGGCGTATCATCGTGATTAAAAATAATGGTTTGAGAAGCAGTACTACTATTACCACATTCATCAGTAGCCGTCCAAATGCGGATTTTTTTCTCTCCCGTCGTACAATTCCCCCAAATAATGGTATCGCGATGGCCAATAGAAATGGCTCCGCAATTGTCTTGAATAGTTGGTGTTCCAAATGGCGGTGGACTGCCACATACATCCTCGTCAGCAGGGACATGGACAAAAACAGGAGGAGTGTTGTCTTCTAAGAATATTCTTTGACTAATCGACACACTATTGCCACAAGCATCGACAAAAGTCCAAGTGCGTTTGAGGGTAAACTCCTGAGGACAAGACCCTGGAATACTTTCCTCAGAAGCAGAAGCACTGATATTGCCTCCACAATCGTCAGTTGCAATCAATACAGGAGCTGAAGGCACCAAATCATCACACTCCAAAGTAATATCCGCGGGAGGAGCAGGAGGAACAGGAGGTTGATCATTATCAATATGGAAAAAGCGATTACAACTCACCGAGCGACCACAATCATCCGTTGCCGTATAGGTATATTTAAAGGTTCGGTTATCGCAACTACCACCGCCCCCCGTAATCACAGGACCACTGATCGAAACGGTAAAACCAAGCCCACAACTTGCAATGACCGATACATCATTCTCATTGACGACAATATCATCTTCACAATCCACAGTCGAACTTCCAGGGCAACTAATTATTGGCGCTGAGTTGTCAATCGTAAAGACCTGCTGACAACTAGCTGTCCGACCACAATCATCCGTTACGGTGTAGGTGTAGGTATAAGTCGTATAGGGACATTCTTCTGTACCATTAATGACTGGACCACTGACACTCACCTGAAAACCAAGACTGCAATCTGTCATAACCATTGCTGCACCAGGATTGGCATAAATATCCGAAGCACAATTGACGGTTTGATCTGCGGGACAAGTAATCTGCGGCGCATCAGCTTTTAGGACGATGCGCTGTACACATTCATCCGTTCGATTGGGATTGTCTGGGTCTGTAGCTAACCATGTCCTTTCAATCACCTTTTCTCCTGCACAAGGGCCAGTAGATACTATATAATCTGAAAAAGTAATGATAGGAGGCCAGCAATTGGGTCCTTCTGTCCCTGTCGCCATTCCCGTCGTACTAGGATGTGTACTTGTACCTGGGCAGGCCGTAAAATCAGGTGGACAATGAATAGTAGGAGGAGCAATACAACAACCACCTACCTGAACGCGAACGGAATCATAAGCAAAACAGCCATCATAACCATTGGCTCTTACTAAGTAAACCGTAGATACACTTGGGCTTATGGTCGGACTAGCACTGTTGACATCGCTAATAGATCCATCATCAGGCGACCACAAATAGGTATATGGGCCACCTCCGCCCCCACTTGCCTGAGCACTGATGACCACAGAAGTTCCAGGCACTAAACACTGATCAGGACTTGCAACAACAGCGATATCAGAGCTGCTGCAAGGGGCGTAATCGTCATTAGAAGAACTGGGAGGGTCGCTGTTAAAAGACCAAAAAAAGAAGCCTAAAATAATTAAGGAAAAGGAGTAATAATGATTCATTATTCCAGCTTTTGGGTGAACAAATAAAATTCTATCAGAATAACACGCTTATGGGTGGCATAGGCACAAGTAGACCAGGCCAGCAGCGTGATATCAGCCAGTTATTTGCATATTAAGTACAAGCCAGTAGCCCTAGTTTGTACTCAATGGTCAGTAAAACGGTTTTGTAAATTCCAATACCTATTGCCGGATTGATCCTTAGATTCAATCAATTTAGTGTGCTCAGATCAATTAGTAGATTGGTTTGGCAATCAGTAGTTATTATAACGGGGGTCTAATTGTTTTCTGGTTAGCTCTTGTCTTTGCCACAGGAGATGACAGTGGCTATCATTTGTTTAATGGGCGAATTGTTTTCAGTCGCTTTTGACTTTCGTCAAATCTATATTTTTTTTAATGAAAAACAAAAAATGATATGAACTATTTCTTGAATAAGTCAATAGCCTACTCGCCATATAAATGTTGAAAGCTATTCCAAACCTGGTCCTCTGGAGGCGTGGCCCTTATTTGTACGGGTTCTTTCTTGACTGGATGTACAAAGGATAGTTCCCGACAGTGTAGGTGGATCGTCGCATCGCGATTAGCCCTGGGAAAGCCATATTTCAAATCCCCAATAATCGGGCAGCCCATGCTGGCCAACTGAACGCGAATTTGATGAGGACGACCTGTAATAGGATTTACCTGAAGCAAACATTTTCCCTCCAATTGTGCCATCAACTGATAATCCAATACCCCTTTTTTAGCATCCTGCGTCCGCTTGCCAATTTTATCAAAGACTCGACTTACATTTCTGCTGCGGTCTTTTAAGATATAATGTTCCAGACGACCATTGATAGGTTCTGGCCGATTGACGGTAATGGCCCAGTAGGTTTTTTCAATCTTTCGATCTTGAAAAAGTTTATTCATCCGACTTAGGGCCTTACTGGTCCGTGCAAAAACCACAACTCCACTCACTGGCCGATCCAGGCGATGGATGACACCTAGGAAGACTTCGCCTGGTTTTTTGTAGCGAATTTTGATGTAGGTTTTTACATACTCCGAGAGCGGGGTATCTCCCGTTTCGTCTCCTTGAACCAACCAGCCACCAGGTTTGTTGACGGCTATGAGATGATTATCTTCGTGCAAAATTTGTAAATGACTGATGTCGAGCATAAGCGATGGCTTGTTTAGCGCCGCAAAAATAGCATTTGCCCATCAGATTATCCAATAACATGACAAAACTTAGCTTGGGATTTTCTCCCTGCCCTAATGATACCTTTATTTTTGATGCGATGATTCACGGTAAAATCGATACTGAAGGTTTAGAATTTGAGGTACACCTCGCCGACGTGGAAGAACTTAATCAAAAGGCATTGAATAATGAACTGAACATCACCAAACTTAGCTATCACGCCTATGCACATCTGAACCAACATTACCAGTTGTTACAATCTGGTAGTGCCCTTGGTCATAACTGCGGCCCCTTATTGATTGCCAAAGGTCCAATGACAGCGGCACAGATCAATTCGGCAAAAATTGCTATACCTGGCCAGCTCACTACCGCCAACTTCCTACTCAGCCTAGCCTACCCACAAGCGACCAATAAAAGCCAATGGCTATTTTCGACCATAGAACAAGCCGTTTTAGACGGGGAGGTCGATGCTGGTTTGATTATTCATGAAAGCCGATTCACTTATGAGGCAAAGGGCTTGGTCAAACTGATTGATTTAGGGGAATATTGGGAGCAACAAACGGCTATGCCCATACCACTTGGAGGAATTGCCATCCAGCGACAGATAGCCAATGAGATTCAGCAAAAAGTAGATCGAGTACTACAGCGCAGCGTACGCTTTGCTTGGGACCATCCCGATTCCAGTAGCGACTGTGTCAGCCAACATGCCCAGGAGATGGAAGAATCGGTCATGCAGCAACACATTGCGCTTTATGTCAATGAATACACTGATGCGCTGGGTGAAAAAGGGCGAAAAGCCATTGATCTGATGTATAAAAAGGCGGATGACTTAGAAATTATCCCCAAAATGGATAAAAAATTATTTGTAGGATAAGTTTTGGCACAGAACTTGTCTTTAGAGTAAATGTAAGTTTTGGTTAAAAATTGTAAGATTCGTTTCTAATCTGTCCGCGCTAAGCCGCGGACATTTTTTTTGCCCCAAATTCAAAATCTCATCTGTCCTTTTTAAGCCATATCCACTATTAGTTTTGTCCAATCATAATCTTATATTTGCGCACGCTTAAAAGCCTACAGCTTTACACGAATATATTATGCCCAATTTGTTGGCTGAGCCAACTAAAAACAAATCAATAAAACCAAAACTTAAATTTAGTCACTATGATTATCGGTGTACCTAAAGAAATTAAATCCAACGAGAATCGCGTTGCCCTTACCCCTGCTGGTGTTATGGAATTGGTCAAACGCGGCCATAAGGTTTTTATCCAAAAAACTGCAGGTGATGGTAGTGGTTTTCCCGACCACGAATACAAAGAAGCTGGTGCTACGATTAGCCCCAACATCGAATCGGTCTACAAAAAGGCCCAGATGATTATGAAGGTTAAGGAGCCAATTAGAAAAGAGTACAAGCTCATCCGAAAAGATCAGTTGGTCTTCACCTATTTTCACTTTGCCTCCTACCGACCATTAACTCGGGCCATGATCAAAAGCAATGCCGTTTGCCTAGCCTATGAAACAGTGGAAAAAACCGATCGCTCCCTGCCGCTTCTTATCCCTATGTCGGAAGTCGCTGGCCGAATGGCCGTTCAGG